>NZ_VIKZ01000029.1:0-2038 GCF_009711985.1 Dolichospermum sp. UHCC 0260
TTCTCATTTCTAAAGCTTCAAGGTAAAGAGGTTCAGCTTCACTGTATTTTCCTTGGTTATGGTAAAGAAGTGCTAACTTGTTTAAGCTAGTAGCAACATGAGAATGGTCGCCTGTAAATAAAGTTTGACAAACTTTTACCAATTGCTGATACCAAAATTCTGTTTCTTGATATAATCCTTGTCCTTCATAAAATCTTCCTAACCCTGTAAATACCAAAAGGATTTCATCAGCAACCATAAATACTGGTAAATTATTCGCTGCTGCTGTTTCTTGGTTAATTTCATATATTAACCGTTTTCCTAAATCTTCCCAATGAACAACAAAAGTTTTGACATTTTCAATATCTTCAGAAGTGGGTGATTGAGGAAGTCTTTTAGCAAAGGCTATCATAGGAGTAATAAAAGTTCTTTCGAGAATTGGCTGCTTTTCTCCAACTTCTGCTAATTGTTCCTGCAAAAACAACCGCACTAAATTATGAATTGTATAAGCTTCTGGTGATTCTTGTCCTGTTTGTAAAAAGTTAACTTGATAAAGTCTTTTTTTAGAGGTAGTTAATTCTTCATTTGTCCAAATTAGTTGTTTTTCCTCATTCTCTACTTCAAACTCAATTACCCAAACTACCAAATCCCAAAAAATCAACTGAGGAGAAAATAAACTTAAAAATGCTCCCATATATTGAGTTTGAGTATCCAATGTTTCCCAAGTTAAATTAAAAGCGGCTTTAATTCCCAATTGAGTTTGATTGATAGTTTCTCTTTTTTGTAAAGCTGCTTCCGCTAACTTACGTTTTTGCAACCGTTCTAACATTTCAGTTAGAGAAAGTCCCAAGTCTGTTGTTAAATAACTTCCGACTAAAATTATCCCCAAAGGTAAATTTCCCAAAAACTCACATATTTGTGTAGCGGTTTTTGGTTCATTGATAACTCGCTGATGATTTTTTCCCAATTGCTTTTGTAAAAGTTCTAATGCTATTGGTGGTGATAGAACCTCTAAAGGCCGTTCTTGAATAGAATTAGGGTCTAAATGTTGTTGTCGAGTAGTTATCAAAACCCGAAAGCGTGTTTCTGGGGAAACAACTTCCTGTAACTGTGTTAAATCAGTTAAATCATCAACGACAATTAAAACAGGTTTTTGTGTTTCTGGATATTGTAACCAACACCAAGCTATCTGTTGTTGGAGAGTTAGCGGCTTTTCTCCCTGAATTTGGGGAATTTCTAAACCGAATTTAAATGTAAAAAGGTCAAATACTTCTGCTGCGAGAATACGTTGTCTAGCATTAAACCAAATTATGCCATCATAATGATCTTGATATTGTCTAGCGTATTGAGTAACTAATTCAGTTTTACCCAAACCACCCATTCCGGTTATTGCTACATAATTTCCCCGTCGCAAATCTTCATGGATAGTTGTCAGTTCTGTTTCTCGTCCGACAAAATGAACAGAACCACGATAGGGTATATCTTTAATGGGAGTTAACTTTGTCCGTTTCCCGTCGGACGAGTCCAGTCAAAAATTAATCGTGTTTCCGCTTTGGTCAATTGTTTGATTTTGCGCTACGTTCATAGCTTTTTGGAAGTTTTGATTAAAAATTGTCCCTTGGGGTTGTTGAGAATTTGCAAAAGCTGCTTGAATCTCTTTGAGAATTTCTGCTAAATTTTTAGGTGGGTTAGTTTCTGCTAACTGGGTTAATTCCTGGATAACTTGACTAATATTAGGGTCCGTTTTCGCTGCGGTTTCTATTTCCAGTACAACTTCACCATAATTAAGGGGTTGTTCTGGTGCTTGTTCAATAGCTGCGAAAGTTCCAGGTAGTCGCTGTTTCAACAATTCTAAAAACTGCTGAGTTTTGTGAGATAAAGTGTCTCCAATGTTTTCGCCAATTTTTTCCAATGCTTTGGTAGCAAGTACGGTCGCAACAGCAATAGCACCAGTTGTTAATGGTTCCATTTGTAATATTGGTTAAGGTATCATTTTTCTCCTCATGATTTATGATACATCTTTTTTGTCAACGCTTCACTACACCTTAGAGGTTGTTTG
>NZ_VIKZ01000029.1:2404-17782 GCF_009711985.1 Dolichospermum sp. UHCC 0260
TTATATATTCCTCAACGCAGTCCTGTCTGAATTGTGGTTTAATCTATCTGCTATTTTTTTCTATAACTAAATTGGAAAATTAAATATTAATAATATCTTCATATATTTCTGCTATTTATAGAATCAACCCAACGGAATCTAAATGTAATTTATCATCACGATTCATCAAAGTTTGTATAGTCCAATTTCCTTTTTCATCTTGACGATAAACTTCTACCTTAACTTCATTTTGAGAAATTAAAACATATTCTTTTAAATATATAAATACAAATGTAGCGCCAGGTATTTTTTGCTGAATATTGGGTATAAACTAGAAAAATACAGTCTTTTAAACTTGAAGTTAAAGTGATATAAATTCCACTTCAAAACTCATTTTCCAAATTACCCCACATTACAGTTATTACCTGGACGCTGCTTGTTAGACGTTCTTTTTCTGGGTATCACGCCAAACTTCGGTCATCCTTCCCCAGTTAGTGCTAAATTCATCAAAACCTAGAAAAGTTCCCGGTGTTTCTTCATCCCAAGAAGCAGAAAGAACACCATAAGTAATTCCCACCACACCTAACCCAAACAATCCCATATTCACCAATAAAACGGCGATAGGCGGAAGTTGGATATCAGCCAAGGTAACTAATAGATAGCTAACTATCAAACTAGTAATCCCTAAAGCTGTGGGAATACCGCAAAAACCAGCCACTCTGCGAATCATTCGCTGGCTGACTACTTCAGGAATCGCCATTTCTTGTTTAGAATAACGACGTTGCTGTTGCGGTTTTTCCTGGGGTGCTTGGGTTTTAATGACGGACTTAGTTACAGTCTTAGCGGGTTTGGGACGCTTTTTGTTTGGCTCAAAAGGCAATGGACTACGTTCCGATTCTTCAGCAGCCATAAGAATTAGTTCCTAACCGCGAATACCGAGACGAGTAATTAAAGCTTTATATTTTTCTTGACTACCTGCTTGGATATAAGCCAGAAGACTCTTTCTTTGACCAATCATCTTCAACAGTCCTCTGCGGGAGGAATGGTCTTTTTTGTTAGCTTGCAAATGTTGACTGAGCTTGTTAATGCGGTCAGTTAGCATGGCAATTTGAACATCAGCCGAACCGGTGTCGGTTTCATGAACTTGGAAGCCAGAAATTATTTCTTGTTTGCGCTGTTGAGTCAGAGCCATGGTCGCTTAAATTGTGATTGTTTTTAAATTTGTGTAGCAGTTTCCTATAATATCACACCCATCCATTGCTGTGGCAAATTTCTCTAGAACTCCTGACACTCTCAGGGCTTAACAATAGTAATTAAATTAAATCCGTTCATTTTTCAACTTTTCTCTACCGACCAGAGAGAAATTTGACCAGCCATACACTGAGCCAGCCTAAGAGAGCATACACGATAATTGCAATTAGGACATTGACATCAAAAACATTCGCTCCACCACCAGCAACAGGACTAATTAACAAGGTGGAAAATGGCGCAATGAAGGGAGCAGAAAGATTGTAAATAAACTGGGCAAAGGTATTTTGCGTATTTGCCCCGGAAAAACGCAGAAAGAAGCGTAACATGAGCAGGATTTCCAGCATTCCCACTAGCAGGTAAATGCTATTGATAATCCAGGCAAATATAGATCTCCGTTTGCCAGATTCAAGTCGTCCCTCTTCCTGTTGCAGTCGGAAACTTTCTTCTTCACTACGAAGTTCTTGCCTTCGCGCAGAATTGCTTCGTTCATGAGGATTTCTATTCATAAGTTTGGGATTTTTATTAATATGGCTATAACTTCAGTGCTTGTATTCAAACCTCAGATACAGCCTTGCATCCTCAAAAATTAGACTATGCGGCGACCAACTAGTAAATTGTAAACTATTCCAATTAGAGCTAAAACTAAAAGCAGATGAATCAAGCTACCCCCGACATGAACTGAGAATCCTAACAGCCAGAGGACAAAGAGTACAACAGTAGCCGTCCAAATTAGATTAATCATATTTCCCTTTTATTATATAGGGCTTGCTGAATAAACCGAAAACCTAGATATATTAGGAGTTTCAGAGTTGAAAAAGGTGAATTAGGTGCAAGGAATAAGCGTTAAAACCATCAAAAACTTATCACTTTCTCAGATTTGAAACTATTCTTACCTCCTTCTAATTCTTCCTCCTGACTCCTGACTCCTGACTCCTGACTCCTAGCCCTCACCAAAAGACTTTTTCAGCAAACCCTATATAGTGTGTTACTACAGAAGTCTTTGGTTATGCAAATATCTTATCTGAATATGATTGAATCTCAATCCTCAAGAAGAGATAGTCCAACAGAAAGAGAACAAATTTAATAGACAACGACCGAATTTAAATATGCGTATCCTAAAACCCTTGTAGAGACGTTCCATGGAACGTCTCTACATTATTTTCTGGAGATATCCAATCTAATATTACTCCGGTGATTTGAGAGCTTGATCTAAAACTTGTCTAGCTTGTTCTGCTTTTCCCCTCGCTTCCTGGTAACGCAGATTAGCTTGAGCAAAATTTTTGAGAACTTTAAAACCTTCTTTAAGATGGGTTATTTCTTCCTCGGTGACAGATTTATCGGAAAACAGCACATCAATGGCTTGACGAATTTCTAAGGCTTCAGTGCGTGATTCTTGGACTTTTAACTTCAAGGAAGCTAAATTACTGAGAATTTGCACGGCTTGGGTAATTTCGTCTTCACGGCTAGAAGTATCTGTAGTTGGTTCTTTCACCTCAATTAATTGTTGCGGACCAAATCCCTCTTCTAGTTCCGTTGGTAATTCACCAGCCTCCATGAGTTCCATTAGTTGATCCATGGCTTTATCACGGGCTTTAGCGGAATCTTTACCAGGAACAATCAGGATAAGTTCCGGGCTTTGAGCGAGACTGTACTGAACCATAGGTGTATATATAAATCCTAGCTAATTTGTGAAAAGTATGATTGCAATTAAGAATTGCAAAGAAAAGAAATTTTAGTTCAATTATACTGAATAAAGGTAAACCAAAATATAACAAAATGGCAAATTTATGACTCCCAATCCCGCCATTATGCGTTCTGTGGAACAACTGGGCTACCGAGTCACAGTTGGTGATGTAGCCACCCAGATAGGATTAAATATAGCTGAAGTCAACCAAAGTTTATTAGCCCTTGCTGCTGACGCTGGGGGACATTTGCAGGTTGCAGAATCAGGTGATGTTGTTTACCAATTTCCCAAAAATTTTCGGGATATTATCCGCAATAAATACTTGCAAATCCGATTGCAAGAATGGTGGAAAAAAGTTTGGTCTGTGCTATTTTATCTAATTCGGATTTCCTTTGGTGTCCTTTTAGTTGCTTCTATTTTGCTGATTACTCTGACTATTATCATTATCATGAATGCTAATTCAGATCGGGATAATGACAATCGCAGTAATAATTCTAGAGGTTTTAATTTCTTTTTCTTTCCAGATTTATTCTGGTATTTTAGCCCAAATCATCGTGATAGCTACCAAGAACGACGGAGGGAACGGGGTGAAAATAATGAAATGAATTTTTTTGAAGCTGTATTTTCATTTCTCTTTGGTGATGGTGATCCTAACGCCAATTTGGAAGAACGTCGCTGGGAAGAAATTGGGGCTGTGATTAGTAATAATCAAGGTGCTGTAGTTGCAGAACAAATTGCTCCTTATTTAGATGATATTGGCGCAAAATATCAACAAGAATATGAGGATTATATGCTGCCTGTGTTGGTAAGATTTAATGGAATGCCCCAGGTAAGTTCTGACGGGCAAATAGTTTATTATTTCCCAGAATTACAGGTAAGAGCAAGTAAAAAACAGCGGCGTTCAATATCTGAATATTTGCATGAATTTTCCTGGAAGTTTAGTTCTGCCAGTTCTGGACAACTTATGCTCAGTGCTGGTTTGGGAGGAGTGAATTTTGTTGGGGCTTTAATCCTGGGTAATTTATTGAAAAATGGCACAATTGCGACTCAAATTGGGGGATTAGTCGCTTTTGTGCAAGGGATTTATGGACTTCTATTAGCTTATGGTATTGGTTTTTTAGCTATTCCTTTAATCCGGTATTTTTGGATTAAACGACGCAATGATCAGGTTTCTACTCGCAATCTTCAACGTCAAGAACGAGCTAGATTATTAGCAGGTGCAGATGATTCTTTGCAGAAAAAGATCGCTTTTGCTCGTGAATTTGCCACAGAAAAAGTTATTGGTAAAGAAGATTCTGTTTATTCTACAGAAACAGATTTGTTAGAACAGGAATTTCAGAATAAGCAAATAGGTGACGGGTAATTGGTAATTGGTAATTGGTAATTGGTAATTGGTAATGGGAAAATTCTTTCCCCCTGCTCCTCTGCTCCTCTGCTCCCTGCCCCCTGCCCCTACTTTGCCTGAATAGGTGTCAGGGCTACACCTTTGTAGTAATATCCTAAAATTTGCAGGTGGTTTGCACCACGTTTTGCTAATTCGTAAGCTCCCCATTGGCTCATTCCTAAACCGTGACCAAAGCCTAATCCTTGCAGAACAAAACCGCCATTTGCATCTTTACTAACAATAAACCGGGTACTTTTAATTTTGAGTGCGGTTCTAACTTCTTCACCTTGGAGAACTTTAGTTCCTTTATCACCAATGATTTTTAAGGATTTGACACTTTTGAAAGGTGAGAGAGTTTCGATAATCATGTCTTTGACATTACCAACACCGGAAATTCTGGCGCTAATTTCTCCGGGAGTGAAGGTTTTTACCCAGTTACATTCTTTGATCTTTTGGTCAAAGTCGGGAACAGCCCGCAGGTAAGGTTCTTTGCTAACCCAAACATCTTCAACGTTTTCAGTGTGTCCACCAGAACAAGCGTGAAAGACGGAAAGAATGATTTGGTTGTTGTAGGTTAAGACTTTGCCTGCGGTGGTATCTGCTGCGGTGTAAGTTTTAGGAGATTCACTACTTACACCTTTATAAATTTGCCAACGGTCTGGACTATCCCCTAAATCGTAAACGGGATTTTTCCGCTGTCTTTCCCGTTCATAAAGGGCATAGGTACGGGCAGCAATGGCTTGGGCCTTGAGGGCTTCTTGTGGCCAGCTAGTATCCATTTCTCCACCAATGACGCTGTAGAGATATTCTTCTAAATCTACCCAGTTAACGGCAGTTAAACCGTTGGCTGTGGGTACTACTAGGGTTCTACCACGAAACCAGCGATCGCCAATATAAACATATCCCTTATTGGTGGGTTCTATCCAAAATAACCCGGATTGCCATCTATCTAAAGCTACACCTCCAGGAACTGCTTGAGCCGCAAAGGCACTCATTCCTGGTAATTCTCCCAGAGTCTTACCACTACTATCTTTGACAATAGCGGTTGTGGAAGCGCCGACTTTTACCTGTTTGACTTCTCTTTCAATTGCCACACGCAGAATTACAGATGCTTGTGCAGGAGCAAGTAATACAAACCACATCAGGATACCTATCCACCAATGTCTACCTTTAATCTCAGAAAACAAATTGCCTAATAACAGTGGGAATTTCATACTATTGTTTGATCACAAGCGTCTACTATTCTAGTTCAGCAATTCTCTAAACAGACAGATTGAGAACTGGAAACTCGGTAATTTTCTTTCTTCTTTCTTCTTCTAAACTCCTGACTCCTGACTCCTTTTTTCATGGTGTCAATATTTGGGGAGCATCATAAACTTCATTCCCAATAATACCAATTAGATTTAACTTGCTTAAAATTTCTGTAGCTTCCATCAGTTTATTGGGAGTAACTTTACCAATGCGTCCTACCATAATAATCCCATTACATAAAGAAGCGACAATTCTACCATCAACTGTATCTAAAACAGAGGGCGCATCTATCAGCACTAAATCATAATTTTGGGCAAATAAATCCATTAATTCTTGCATTCGCTCAGAACTCAATAAATTTGCCACATCTTCTGGTATGGGGCCAGCAGTCAAAACATCAATAGCTGGGTGAATGGGTTGAATATAATTATGAAATGATGGATTAATATCATCAACAAGTAATAAAGATAAACCCCAATCATTAGTCAGCCCTAGAGTTTTATGTAAACTGGGAGAACGCAGGTTAGCATCAATTACTAATACTCTTTGGTGCATTCGAGCCGCACTAGACCCCAACCCTAAAGCCAAAGTTGTTTTTCCTTCTCCTGGTAGTGCAGAAGTTAACATCAATGATTTTAAAGGTAGAGAATTATTTAACATCTGAATATTCTGGTAAATAATATCTAAGTTCTGATGATTAGGTAAATTCTTAATAATTTCCTGATGAGAAATATCCAGATTTTTAGATTTATCTCTAACTATAGATTGGAGTTGGCTTGTCCAACTATCTTTACGTTTTCCTAATCTTGGTACTGACCCCAATAACTGAATATTTGTGAGATTTTGTAAGTCCTGAGTATAGAAAATTGCATTATTAAATTTTCCCCAAATTAAAGCTGCTGCTAAACCCAATATTGGACCAATTAATATGCCGCCAACAATTAGCAACCAGCGCAAATTCCCTATATGTATTCCCAAAGCGGGTTCTTCTAAAATTTGCCAATTAAAACCTTCTTGAGCAATTTTTACACCTAATGAATTTTGCACTTGCGCCAATTGTTGCAGTGTTTTGCGATAAATTTCTACATTTGCAACTAACCTCTTATATTCTGTAATCAAATTTGGGTATTTACTCAGCAAGGAACGAATTTCTTGTTCGGATTTTGCCAAATCACGATCATGAGCAATTAGTCCTAATGCGTTCACTTTTAATTGAGTTAAATCATTTTCTAACTTAGGTATTATTTGTCCTGATGATTTTGATTTACTATTGATATCAACGGCTTTATTTTGTCCTTGTTGTTGTAATAGTGTGACGATAATTTGTTTTTTTTGTTTCAGTTGTTCAATAATTGGATATTTTTCTGTGTAAAGTATCCGAGCTTGAGTTAATTCCTTTTCTGTTTGCTTAAGTTCACGAATTAAGGCTTGATATTGGCGAGATTCAAGGGAATCATCAATATTTATTTGACTTTGATGAGAAGAAGCAATTGCTTCTTCTATACTGTTATGTCGAGTCTGTACATCTTGCAGTTGAGCGCGAGTTTTTTGTCGCTGCTTTTGAATATCTGCTAAAGACTGTAGTGAAATTTTACTTTGTAAAATTGGATCAATTAAATTATTCTGTTGACGAAATTTTTCTAATTTTTTCTCGGCTTTTAATACATCTCTTTGCAGTTGCGGTAGATGGTTATTAACAAATACTAACCCTTGATTAATCCGCTGATTTTTTTGATCGGTATTATAGTCCTGATATACTTTCTCTAAAGCTTGTAATACTCTTTTACTTTTCAGAGGATCTTTGTCTGTAAAAGAGATCGAAAATACTTGGTTTAAATTTTGATTAACTTCTGTATCTACTGGTAACTGAGTTGGTAATAAAGATGAAGTTCTATCAATTTTGCTGTTACTATAAATATCTTCTATGGTCATCTGTGGATAATCAGTATGAAGTAAATTTACAGCTTTTTGCACTAATTTAGCACTCAGCATTAATTTCACTTGACTACTGTAGTCAATAGATGATAACTGTGGTTTTTGTAAGTCTTTTGTCGTTTTTTCTGGCTTACTAGCTGGTAAAGATTTATCTGAATTATAACTTACCAATATTTGCATATAGCTTTGATAAGTTGGTTTACTAGTAATAGCTAAGAGGCTTGTTACTGACATAACCGCACAAGAAATCCCTAGAATAAACCAACGGTGGTGAAGTGCAATCGCAGTTATTTTTTTGATATCAACTACACTATGTGTATAGCTATTAAGCAATTTTTTTAACGTTATCGCATTTGTAGCCACAATTATATTCCTCTCAAATTCAATAATATATCTGGAAGAAGATGATAATTAGAAAACTTTTAGAGATATTTGATACTCAATGTTTTCTGTTTAATAATCAATACTTATTCTTCCTCTGATTACAGATATACTTAACAGAAAATATTCAGCAAGTAGTTCTTGGCTAATACCTTCAACTAGATATATGTCTAATCAGTGTGAGGAACATAAATTTTCTGCAAATATTTATCTTGGGAGGAGGTACCAGCAATACCTTTAGCAAATTTAAAAAAGCTTTAATTCTTAGGTTGGGTTGTTCGCGTCAAAGTTGCGTAGTGATGGCACTTATGCCTTGCGATAGCCTAATATATGACTTAATAAATGCCTTGGGTTTTGCTTTGTTGAATCCAAGCGACAGAAGAAGAACTTTTTCCAGCTTGGTGCAATGTAAAAACAAAAAAGGCAAGCGTTAAAAACTTGCCTTCTATATAACTGGGGCGCTAGGATTCGAACCTAGGGATGGCGGGACCAAAACCCACTGCCTTACCACTTGGCTACGCCCCAATGAGTTCACTATAGAGAATATAGCAGTTCTCTTGGGATAATGTCAAGTGTTTTGGGAAAAAAGATTTTACTTAGGAAAGATCCCCGACTTCTTGAAGAAGTTGGGGATGTGCGGGAGTCTGAGTGGCTAAAATACGCGATGCTGTAGGGATGGCATTTGTCGGCGGACTTGTTCTAGTCTGGTAGGTTTGATTTCGGCGATCGCCACTCCCGGTTTTTCCCCAGCGTCTGCTAAAATGACACCCCAAGGGTCAATAATCATGGCGTGGCCATGAGTTTGGCGACGGTCATAGTTAGTACCAGTTTGGGCGGGTGCAATCACATAACAGGTATTTTCTATGGCTCTAGATTGCAATAATACTTGCCAATGGTCTTTACCAGTAAAAGCGGTAAAAGCGGCGGGAACAAATAAAATATCTGCACCCTGACTTGATAAATGTCGGTACAGTTCGGGAAAACGGACATCATAGCAAATAGAAAGGCCAATTTTCCCCAAGTCAGGGGAAGCATAAACAGGAGGTAATTCCAGTCCAGCCATGACGGTACTTGATTCTTGGTAGGTATTACCATCAGGAACATTGACATCAAATAAATGGACTTTTTGGTAACGGGCGAGTTCTTGACCGTTAGCACCGATAAGTAATGCTGTATTATAAACCTTACCGTTATGATCCACAGGGATAGGGAAGCCGCCGCCGAGAATGGTAATTTGAAAGCGTTGTGCCATTTTGTGGAGAAATGTTTCCGTTTCTTGGGCGATCGCATTTCCTTGTGCTAGTTTATCTTTTTCTTCTCCCATAAAAGAGAAATTTTCTGGTAAACTCACCAATTCCGCACCCTGACGCACGGCCAAATCAATTAATTCTTCTGCTTGTGCCAGGTTTTTTTGCAAATCAGGCACACTGGTCATTTGAATAGCGGCGGCTAAATAAGACTTCATAGATTCAAAAACAAACGGTAAATTGAGACAATGTAGATATTTGGCATTGGTGAATGAAAGTATGAATTTGCCTCACGCAAAGGCGCAAAGGCGCAAAGTTTAAGAGTTTCAGACATGGAATTTTTGCTTTTCATCTCTCAATTCAGCAACGCCAGATATTTAAATATATCGTCATATCATGCCATTTGAACTTCTAGAGTCACCGAGGTAGAAAGAAGGAGTTAAGAATAAGAATCTCTCAAAAATCGTTTCTTTAAAGCCAATGGCAGATTTTTCGCCATTTCTAAACCTTCTGCATTTTGCCAATTAGTTTTTTCATTTAACCATCTAATTTCTAGAGGTAACAGCGATAACTTATGAATTTGACACTCTCAGGGAGCCAAGCCACTGAGATTCTACTGACAGAATTAAATTAAGAGTTTAGCTCAATCTAATCTCGCTGCGACCGTCAAACGCCGCCTAAACGCTCAAAACAACTGCCAATCAAGGTGTCGAAATTGCGCTTACTTTTATGGTTTTCAGTGTTTTTAGAATCCATCACTAAGCCAAGACGCGGTACGCTCCACAACCTGCCATTACTCGCTCTTTCTTGTCAATACTGCCGTTAGGACTTAAACCTAACCGTTGTTTCATAGGAGCCGGAATTTCTCCGTACTAGGATGCTTCAACACGTAGATGTTTTTTGTTCTTACTCACAATTTAATTCTAACATACCACAGGGATTAAAATCCCTCGTGCCGTTTCCCTCTCAGGTCTAAAGACGCGCTCGTTTCCCACTTACCGCGAGGTCTTATGACTATATATAGAATCTTTGCCAGAAAAATTTACACCATAAACCTCTATTAACCGGACAATTACGGTATTATTCAGTGGAATTACGGTTAATCCAAATACCTCTTATTCCTGCGGATTTTGCCCCATAATAATCATCTGTTATACTGTCGCCAATGTGCCATGCGGCTTCCGGTGAACACTTGTGCTTGTTTAAGGCAATTTTAAAAATTTCTGGATCTGGTTTAGCAGCACGGACTTGAGTAGAAATGGTCACAGAAGTAAAATATTCTTTAAGTCCTAAACCTTGCAATACTAAATACAAACGAGAATCAAAATTAGATAATATTCCTAATTCAATTCCTAAGCGTCGCCAGTTGATTAAAGCTAACTTAACATCAGGATAAACATACCACGGTTCGGAAGTCCCAAAGTGGATATAAAGTTCGGTAAAAAAAGCGGGAAAATCGGTAAATTGTTGGAGAACTCCTGCACCTTCAAAGGTATTTAAAGCAATTATCTGCCACCAATCATATTCACGCTGGGGAATATCTTTGATATCTGCATCAATAAATATCGGTGGTGGTGATGCTTTATAGCTTTTCATAAAGTTTTCATCCAAAATTTGGGCGGAAACTTCTACACCAAATTGTCGGGCGATTTGTCGGTAAATTTCCCCAACACTACCTTTAACACCAAATAATGTCCCCACAGCATCTACAAAAATAACTTTAGGCTTTTTCATAAAATGAATACTTTAACTAAATACGTAGCAATGATATCTGAATTTGTCCAAATCCCCGACTTCTCAAAGAAGTCGGGGATCTTTAATTACTTAGAAATGGCTTCTATTATAGGGCTAACTAACCAATTAAAACCGACTTTCAACTGATGATTTAAAGTTGGTAAACGATACAGATAAGCCAGCCGACGGGCTAAGTACGCAAAAGACCCGTCTAATTGCACACCTAACCCGGTGAGGGTGGCGTTATCTATTCCCAAAGCCATCATTTCTCCTAATGGTTGATAGCGGAAGGGAAGGAGGGGACGATTGGTAATAGTAGCCCAGATATTCCAAGCGGTATAATCAGCTTGTTGGAAAGCAACTTGGGCGGTGGCGGGGACTTGTTTTCCGTCTGCGTCGAGACAGTCGGCTAAATCTCCTAACGCGAAGATTTCGGGATGTTCTATGGCTTGTAGTTGGGCTGTGGTGGTGATTTGTCCACGCTGATTTTGCTTGAGGGGTAAGGCTGTGACAACTGGAGAAACTTTTGTTCCCACTGTCCAAATGACTACATCTACGGGAATGGTATCTACTTGATTTTTATACTCCAGAGAGATGCTATTTTGATCAATTGCTGCTACTTTGGTTTCTAAGTCAATAAATACGCCTTTGCTATCTAAGGCTTTTTTGGCGGCTTCACGGTTAAATTCTGGGGAAGTGCGGAGAATTTGGTCGCTAAGTTCAATCAGGCGGAAACGTCCTTTTTCACCGATTCTATCTGCTAGTTTACAAGCTAATTCTACGCCGCTGTAACCTGCACCAACTATGGCGACACGGATTTTTTCGGGATTTGCTGCTTCGAGAATCCGCAACCGTTCTTCTAATTTGTAGGCATCTGTGATAGTACGGAAGGGGTAAGCATGATTGACAGCGCCGGGAACTAAGTCTAGGGGGGTTTCGCCACCTAAGGCTAAGACTAAGCGGTCATAATTTAGTTCTGATTTATCTGCTAATTGGACTGTTTGTTTGTTGATATCTATGGCGGAAACAGCGGCTTGGTGAAACTGGATTCCTGTTCCTTGGAGTAATTCTGAGTAGGGTGGGGCGATTTCCCAGGTTTGGAGTTCTCTGGTGAGGAGTTCGTAAAGGAGGGGAGAAAAGACAAAGCGATCGCTCTGATCTACTAAAATAATCTCAGGTTTTGGTGTAGATTCCCAGGGTAATTGGCTTAAACGCAGGGCGGTATAGAGTCCACCAAAGCCACCACCGAGTACACAAATTTTTGTAGTTGCTTGAGTCATAATTTTTTTAGGTGCTAAATCCTAACAGGGTAAGATACTTTCTCTTCTTGATAGCTATATCCTTTGATATCACTTGGTTTGCTGTTCTTTACTTATCAGTGCTTTTACCAAGTTTTTAGCTTTTTTAATGGATAATGGGACTCGACTTATCCAGTTCATATTCACCATTAATTTTAAATTAGTTTCACGCTCATTAAGCACTGTCAGCAACCATTATACTGTCAAAATCTATTTGTTTAGAATATTCCACTAAGATGTGAGCGAATACGGTTTTATCTGATTCATTTCCTGATGCTCCTCTAAAAAATAAAGGTATATCTCCATCACTACTTACTATTAAATTAATATACATTGCTTTAAGTCTGGGCGATGGAACGGACTCTAGGGGTACTCGGACAACGAATTGAATTACAAATCACCACAAAATAGAATATATTCACCAAATAGAACGAAAGGCACGGAAGCCACTTGGCAATAGATGCGTGGAGGAAGTGCCAACGGCGTTCGCGGAGCGTGCCGGAGGCTCTATTTATTCGCGGTGACATGATAGAATTAATTAGCAAGTAGGAATAACCATCAGCGCAAAGAAGTGTTTTATTAAGGAGAAACCCCTGATTTATCTCGTCTCGGCATAGCTGTAGCCTGGGTAAACAAGCAATGGTAAATCATGGAGCGTTTAACATTAAAAATTGATGGACTCACAAAAGCAGCAAAAAAAATCAAAAGTAAGCGCAATTGCAATACCTGTCGTACTGGTAGTTGCCTTGAGCGTCTAGGAGGATAATTGACTATCCTTTTTAAGCAGGTCTTAAAGAATCTGCGTGTCTTTAGACCGCAGAGTGTCAATACATTCGCCATTTTTTGTAGGTTTGGTTGACCCAAGGAAACCCAACAAATGCGTTGGATTTTGTCCCATGGCTGTGCGAACATAAACGTTCTACAAACCAACCTACAAATCAAGATTTTTTCAATTTGGCTAATTCCACCAATCCCCAATTCTTATGAGTGATAATATTAATCCTGCGGATTTTCCTAAATCAGATGTAGCAAATAAAAGTCAGTCACTAACCTTACAACGCGGTGGTGAAGAGTTAATGCTAGAAAAAACGTTGTATCGTTTTACTATTCGTCCCAATGCTAATTTTCCCCATGAAAAATTATCACAGATTCCTGGTAGCGTATGGCGGCGGAGTATTCCTCAAGCGAAACTAGAACTATATACGGTTTTTCCTAATCAGCTAGATGCAGTTATGTCTCAACTCCGTGCTGATGAAAACGTAGACTTTGTGAGTCATGTTTATACATTGGAAAATAATCCCGGAACTTTTGTTTATCTCAGCGACCAAATTACAATTCAATTTGCTACTTGGGTAGATAATACTAAAATTAATACTATTACCAGTACATTGAATTTAGTTCAAGATCAACCAGTATTCGGCATACCAAATACCTTCATTTTTATTGTTAGTAAACAAGCCACACAAAATCCCGTTAAAATTACCAATTATTTACAAACATTGCCAGAAGTTTTAGCGGCTGAATCGAATATTCTCATTCAACAAGAACCCAATTATAAACCCAAAGATTCTCTTTATTCCCAGCAATGGTATCTCAATCATAATAGTAGTAATCAATTGGTAGCTGGTTCGCATATTTCTGTAGAACAAGCTTGGGATACCACTCGTGGTGTGCGTTCTATCGTGGTTGCTATGGTAGATGATTCCTTTGATTTAAAACATCCAGATTTTCAAGGTACAGGGAAAATTGTTGCTCCTAGAGATTTAAAAGAAAATGATTTTTTACCCTTACCAGGAGAAAAAGAAACCAGTCATGGGACTGCTTGTGCAGGATTAGCTGTAGCTGAAGAAAATGGTTCAGGAATTGTGGGAGTTGCACCTGGTTGTGCAATGATGCCCATTCGCACTACTGGTTTTTTAGATGATCAATCAATTGAGGATGTTTTTAATTGGGCTATAGAAAAAGGCGCAAGTGTAATTTCTTGTAGTTGGGGAGCTTCTGCTGTTTATTTTCCCCTTTCTATTCGGCAAAAAGCCGCTATTAACCGGGCTGCTACCAATGGACGCAAGGGGAAAGGATGTGTGATTGTTTTCGCAGCCGGAAATGCTAATCGTCCCATTAATGGGACTATAAATGAACAGAATTGGCCGAAAAATATTGTTCAAGGGAAGACAAATTGGTTAAGCGGTTTTGCTGTTCATCCTGATGTGATGACTGTATCTGCGTCTACTAGTTTAAATAAAAAGGCTGCTTATAGTAATTGGGGAGGTAATGTTTCTGTTTGCGCTCCCAGTAATAATGCTCCCCCAGGAATGTGGTTTCAAGAAACTGGTTTTGTTTATACACAACCGGCAATTGTTTCTTCTCTATTTGGATTGGGAGTATTTACAACAGATCAAATAGGTGCGGCTGGTTATGATGCGGGAAATTTTACTAAAAACTTTGGTGGTACTTCCAGTTCTACTCCCATTGTGGCAGGAGTAGCGGCTTTGGTATTATCAGCTAATCCTGATTTAACGGCTCAACAAGTTAAACGGATTCTCCAAGATACGGCTGATAAAATAGTGGATAATAACCCTGATCTTCAGTTGGGTGTGCGTGGGGGTACTTATGATAGTAATGGTCATAGTCAATGGTTTGGTTATGGCAAAGTTAATGCTGCTAAGGCTGTAAGACTAGCGCAGCAGATGGGTGCGGTTGCTAAAATTACGAATAAACAAATTCAGGTCAAAAATTCTCAAGTTGTGAATATTCCTGATAATAATAGACAGGGAATTAAAAGTGCGATCGCTATTAATGAAGCTGTCAATGTCACAGATATCCAAGTTACCGTGAATATCACCCATGACTTTTTAGGAGATTTAGAAGTTTATTTAATTGCTCCTAATAATCAGCGGATTTTATTACAAAGTCGCACATTAGGTCGTCGTAACCAATTACAAAATACTTACACAGTGCGATCGCATCCGGCCCTGAAACAATTACTTTCTTTACCCGCAAAAGGCAACTGGCAATTACAAGTTATTGACTACGCTGCTTTAGATGTGGGCAAACTTAATAACTGGGAATTGGTAATTGGAGTGGGTAATAAATAATTACGTAATTGGAATCGCTAATTGGTATATCAATTCCTATTTTAGTGATGTACAAGCAATAATAATTAAACGCAGATGGACGCTGACAAACGTAGATAGTTTTGTACTTCATTAGACTAGGAAATGCTATATTTGGTAA
>NZ_VIKZ01000029.1:17911-23962 GCF_009711985.1 Dolichospermum sp. UHCC 0260
TTTTCTCTTGGTTATTATTAATTATTTCTTCTGTTGGTAAACAATCTTCCCAATTCAATTCTAACTCTCTGCATATCCTTTTCAGGGAGTCAACTGAAATTGGTTGAGCCTGAAAAAATTTGGTAACTGTTGTTCTAGATAAATGATGTTTAGCAAAATTGGATTTTGATTCAAATCCTAGTCTAATTAAAGCCATTTCGGCCTTCTTTATACATTGACAAGAGGCTGTCACGGTAATTCTTTTCTTTTTTTGATCATTATTAGGGCTTCTCATCACCTAAAAACATATTATTACTGACAGTATTTATTTTCTCATAAGAAGTCTCTCATCATGTATCAACAAATCTTATATGCCTCTAAAATCCCTTTGAAAGAAGCAGATTGAATAATTAACAAGTGTCTAATATTACAATCAAAAACTTTTTCAACAACCTCTAAGTTAATCATAAAACAGTCACAAGACAATCATTACTTAGACAGGAGTTGAGATTTTTAGATTTAGAGTGGGATAAGTAAATCTATGTAAAACTACTTTATGTTAAGAATTTTTTCAACTCATGGGCTTTTCGGATTTCTACTGATTGGTTTAATGATTACCTCCTGTGGTGGAGGTACATCAAGTAATACCCCTAGTACAGGTACATCAAGTAAGACTTCTAGTGGAACAGGAACTACACCAGTTACACCAATAACATCTAATACCACGACAGAACCGCTAAGGAGCGATTATACATCTCAATGCAATGCTACAGACAATGCTTGTAGAGTTACACAAGGATCTAAATGGTTACAAGACCATGCTCAGTGGCGACAAGGCTTAACAAATGGGGATAGTGGTGGAACTACTGGTACTAATCCCATTATACCTATAATAAGGCAAAATGCTGCGGATACGTACGCTGATTGCGCCAGGATTGGTGATCCTAGTTTAAATTGTGACCTTGATCTGCGTGGAGTTCCTTAAACTTAATCTAGAGTAGTAGGTTGGGTAGAGCGACAGCGAAACCCAACATTTCCAAAAATAACTTAACCAGCAGTTTGCGAAAAACAAAAATAAGATTAATAAGCGCACCACAAAATTTTTATCACTAATATCTGTATATCAAAATATCGTCAACTGCTGCAACTACATAACCAGCAAAATGATAAATGAAAAAAATAAATATTTTTCCTCACATATCGTTACTAGAGCGCTATTTAATCTCAGAAATTACCCCGATTTTACTATTTACCATCGTTATTGTTACTGTTGTTGCGGAATCAATTGGTATATCATTCGAGCAATTTAGTTTTCTTCTGACGGAACAAATATCTTTCGGTACTTTAATATATTTACACATTCTTAAAGTACCTGAGTTTATTGTTTTGGCTGTACCAATTGCTATTTTAATGACCACAATATTCGTTTATAATAAATTATCAATTACCAGTGAAATTATTGCTTTACAAAGTTGTGGAATAAGTTTGTATAAATTAATCTGTCCAGCGATTCATCTAAGTCTTATTCTTTCATTAATCCTATTTATTGTTAATGAGGGTATTGTCCCTATCTCTAACTATAAAGCTGCTATTACCTTAGAGGAAGTGATGAATATAAATAGATGGGATCTTAAAAGTCATCACATTGTTTATAAAGAATTAGCCAACAGAAATTATGAACAAATATCTAATAAAGATAATTATCTTAAATACTTCTTTTACTCAGAGAGATTTAGTGATGGAAAAATGCAAGAAGTTACCTTATTAATTAGAGATAATCGGGGTTTGAAGGTAATTATAAAATCTAAATTTGCTGAATGGAATGAAGGAAACAAATATTGGTTTTTTTATAATGGTGTCAAGAGTATAATTAATCCAGATGGTTCTTATGGTCAGGGAATTAAGTTTGATGAAATTCGCCTTAATCTTTCTAGTATATCTCGGCAATTTCAACTAGATAGGGAAAAATTAGATCATAGAGAAATGAATATATTTCAAATTTATCAACGATTGTTAGTTGCAAAAAAAGCAGGAGATATCCCGAATCTAATCAAATTACAAGTTAATCTTCAAAAAAGATTTACCCTACCTATTTCCTGCGCTGTATTGGCTTTTTTGGGTACAGCTATAGGAATTAATTTGCAACCAAGGATTAAATATAATAGTTTTACAGTTACTTTAGTAATTCTGGGGTTAATGAAAATATTTGAGGCGGTTATTAATGCTTTAATTATTTCAGGAAATATCTACAGTTATGTAATATGGCTACCAAATATTTTGGCTACAGGTTTTAGCTTTTACATATTAACTGAAAAAAATTCCTGAAATCGGATTATATTTGTTAAATACCTGTAAGTAATGGGAACTAGTAGTCTGTCAAGATAAAAATGATGGACTGTAGTGTGAGCGTCTCGCTCACATTTATTGAGCAGATACATAAAAATGATGGACTGTAGTGTGAGCGTCTCGCTCACGCGGGCAAGACTTGTACTGAGCTTGTCGATAGCGCAGCGTGGCGTTAGCCATAGTATGCCCGCACTACCAAAAACCCGTCAAAATGTCTTTGACAGACTACTAGTACATCACGGCGTAAATAAAGCAACCATATTCAATCGCCAAAAAGCCTACTGTATATTAGTTTTGACTTTTGACTTTTGACTTCCGCCCTGCGGTACTAGGGGAAGAATTTTCCTGATTGTAACTTATGAATGGGCGCAAGCCCTGCGCCCCTACCTGATTTTAATTATGAATTTTTGCAAAAATGCGATCGCTAATTTCTACTTCTTGATGACTTAATTGTTTTAATTTATGGGTTAAATCTGCCGTCAGCCTTTTGGCTTCTAGTTTTAAATTTCCATTCATATAATCTGCGGCTTTGATAGGTTCACCAATATGAATACTCACATCAGTACCCCAATGAGGATAGGGTTCACTGTAATGGATACCGACAGGAATAACTTTAATATCTAATCCTGGATAGGTAGATTCAGCCGTCACAGCTAAACGAGCGATTCCCGGCTTCAGGGGGTGAAGTTGACCATCACGATGAATACCACCTTCGGGATAAATAACTAACATTTCCCCCTGCTGCATTAACTCTACTGTATGCCGGAGAGTTGCGATCGCCGGACGTTCAATATTTACAGAAAAACCCCCCATTCGCAGCACAAACCAACCTTGCAACCCCTGACATTCATTACTCGTTACCATAAATCGCATATCTCTACCCGTCACACAACGACCAGTAGCATAGGGCAAAACCAAGGAATCCCACCGGGAACGATGGGTAGGTGCCAGAATTACCGGTCCACTTTTAGGAATATTTTCTCTTCCAGTCACCTTAATATGCCCAAAGAAAGATGGCAAAATCATGTAGTGTCCTAGAAGATAAGCAACACGGATTAACCAAGGCGAAACCCGCGAGGTATTCTGAAGCACCGAAGGTCGCCGAGCGGAGTCGAGGTGAGGATTTACAGGCGTATTTTTAGTTTGAGAATGGCGGTTGGTAGAAGCAAAGTATGATTTGATCATAACGGTGGCTGATTTTTTGGCTAATAAAAGATGACACCAACTTGATTATGTCCACCGTAGATTTTCTTGGGTAACTTGTGTTTTCCCCTTTGGACAGTTTTATCTGTGTCTGTTATTTTTGTTGACGTTGGGTAGCAAACCAATTTTGTAATTGTTCTCGACAGTCTGATTCTAGAATACCTCCTAGCACTTTCAGACGGTGATTAGAGGCTGGATGGTCAGGGATGTTGATAACAGTACGAATCGCGCCAGTTTTGGTATCGTCCACGCCATAGATCAATTTTCCCAATCGGGCATGAACTATCGCACCGGCACACATCGGACAGGGTTCTAGAGTGACATATAAAGTGCATTGATGCAAGCGCCAACTTTGTAAAACTTGACTAGCAGCCCGAATCGCCATAATTTCTGCGTGTGCAGTCGGATCTTGATCCCGTTCTTTGCGATTTTCACCCACAGCAACCAATTGATTATCTGTGTCAACAATCACAGCCCCCACAGGAACTTCACCAGCATCACCCGCTACCTGTGCCAATTCCAGGGCGTGATTCATCCATTTTCGATGTTGTAAATATTCTGGGTGTTCAAGCATTGGGGGAAGAAGGAGTCACCGAGTCAGGAGTCAGGAGTCAGGAGTCAGGAGTCAGGAGTCAGGAGTCAGGAGTTCAGGAGTCAGGAGTCAGGAGTCAGGAGTCAGGAGTCAGGAGTTCGGGAGTCAGGAGTCACCGAGTCAGGAGTTCAGGAGTCAGGAGTCAGGAGTTCAGTAGAAGGAGTCAGGAGTCAGGAGTCAGGAGTCAGGAGTCAGGAGTTCAGGAGTCAGGAGAAGAAAGAAGAAAGAAGAAAGAAGAAAGAAGAAAATTACCCAATCACCAATCACCAATCACCAATCACCCATTACCAATTACCAATTACCAATTACCCATTACCCATTACCCGCAACCTCAAATAACAGAGGGTCAAGTTGAGCTTTTGCATCTAATTGATACAGGTCATCACAACCACCAATATGTTGATTATTAATAAAAATTTGGGGGACGCTACGGCGGCCGTCGGCGCGTTCTGCCATATTTGATCTGGCTGTTTCGTCGCCATCAATTTTGTACTCGGTGAAATTAACACCTTTCCACCATAGTAGCATTTTAGCGCGAATGCAGTAGGGGCAAGTTTGCCAAGTGTAAATTTCTACATTGGCTTTGATTTGCTCTGGATGGCGACCGAGAAGAGAGTTGAGAAAATTTAGCATATTCTTAATTAAGAGGTTTTCTTGTAATTAAATCTCATCTACAGAAATCCAGTTTAATAGCTGGAGTGCCGTTAGTTATACTTCTCAGAGGATATATTTGCCACGAGTATCAATAAATGTTTCAATTATGTAGAAACATCCAAAGAAGATTCTTGGGAAAAAACGATGATGAAATTTAGGAAATTATCTGTCATTTTACAGGGGATAGGGATGCCTTTAGCGATCGCCCCTTTAATCATAATTCTGAGCGCCTGTAATGATCAACCACAAAATAATCCCAATACACAAAATCCCGACAGCACCCCCCAAGGACAAGTTACTCGCGTTCTCTGGAATCGCATTAAAAGCCGTGGACAGCTTGTTTGTGGCGTTAGTGGTGAACTACCAGGATTTAGTTTTGTCGGCACTGACGGCAAATATAGCGGCATTGACGTTGATATTTGTCGGGCTGTTGCCGCAGCAGTATTTGACAATCCAGACGCGGTAGAATATCGCAATCTCAATACCAAGGAGCGATTTACCGCTTTACAAACTGGAGAAGTAGATATTCTCAGTCGCAATACTAGCTGGACTTTTAGCCGTGCAACTTCCCAAGGTTTAGATTTCGCACCTGTGGTATTTTATGATGGTCAAGCCGTCATGGTGCGTAAAAATAGCAATATTCAATCTATCAAAGACCTGAAAGACAAAGCCATTTGTGTGCAAACTGGAACTACTACTGAACAAAATTTAGCAGACCAAATGCGGAAACGGGGAATTACTTATAAACCCGTTGTTTTTGAAGATGTGAATATCACCTTTGCCACTTATGCAGAAGGACGTTGTGATGCTGTCACCACAGACCGTTCTGCACTGGTTTCTCGACGGACAACCTTACCTAAACCAGAAGATAATATCATTTTAGATGATGTTCTTTCTTCTGAACCTCTAGCGCCAGCAGTTGCTAAGGGTGACACCAAGTGGAGTGATATAGTGAAATGGACTGTTTATGCTTTGGTGAAAGCAGAAGAATTGGGAATTAATTCTCAAAATTTAGCCGAGTTTGCTAATAGTAAAGATCCCGATATTAAACGTTTTTTAGGAACAGAAGGAAACCTGGGCGAAGGAATTGGTTTAACAAAGGATTTTGCTGCCAAAATTATCAAGCACGTTGGTAATTATGGCGAGATTTATGATCGCAATTTGGGAGCAAAAACAAAACTAAATCTCCCGCGCGGACAAAATCAAATTTCCTCAAAAGGAGGATTACTCTATTCTCCACCTTTCCGCTAAGGAAGCAAAAGAACTTTATTATTATT
>NZ_VIKZ01000029.1:24272-56460 GCF_009711985.1 Dolichospermum sp. UHCC 0260
TAACAACTAACTAATGACCAATTCAAAACCTCCTTTCTGGCGTGATCATCGCTTTTGGCAAAAAGCTATTCAGCTAATTTTTGTATTTTTAGCAGTAGTTATAGTTATTATCTTGTGGGGGAATGTCAGACGAAATTTACAGCAATTAGGAATTCAATTTGGATTTAATTTTCTCAAGCAACAAGCATCTTTTGATATTGGTGAAACTCTCATTAATTATCAACCAACGGATGCCTATAATTATGCTTTATTAGTAGGATTAGTTAATTCTTTAAGAATAGCAATAATGGGAATTTGTCTCACCACAATTGTGGGAATTACTGCGGGAATTACGCGATTATCAGATAATTGGTTAGTGAGGAAAATTAGTCTGGTTTATGTAGAAGTTTTTCGGAATACTCCATTATTATTGCAATTGCTATTTTGGTATTTTGCAGTTTTCTTGAGTTTTCCCAAAGCCGAAAATAAACTTTCCTTATTGGGTTTTGTTAACTTTAGCCAAAACGGGATTCAACTTCCTTGGTTTACCTTGTCTCCAGAATTTTCTAGTTTATTATTGGGGTTAACTTTTTACACAGGTGCATTTATTGCGGAAATTGTGCGGGGAGGAATTCAATCAGTACCAAAAGGACAACTAGAAGCCGCCAAATCTCTGGGGTTAAAACCAGATTTAGCAATGCGATTAGTGATTTTTCCCCAAGCGTTGCGGGTGATTATTCCCCCATTAACCAGTCAATATCTCAATTTAACAAAAAATTCTAGTTTAGCGATCGCTATCGGTTATCCTGATATTTATTTTGTTGCTTCTACCACTTTTAACCAAACTGGGAAAGCGGTAGAAGTAATGCTGTTAATTATGATTACCTATCTGACTTTGAGTTTGATAATTTCTTTCACCATGAATTTATTTAATCGTTCTGTGCAAATTAAGGAAAGATAATGTTGAACGCAGATAAATACGGGTGATAATTATTCTACATGGTTTCACATTTCTATGATGATTAAACTGACTTGGTTAAGAAAAAATCTCTTTAATAATTGGTACAATAGTTTACTAACTGTTGTTTGTTTTATCTTTCTATTTTGGTTAGTTCAAGGATTTGCAATTTGGTTAATTACTAAGGCACAATGGCAAGTAATCCAAGTTAATTTACACTTATTTTTAGTAGGAAGATTTCCCCAAAGTTTATATTGGCGGATTTGGGTTGTTTTGGGAATATCTACAACTTTAACCGCAATTACAGCGAGTGCATTTACCAAAAAAGCAATATTCACAAACCGCAATTCTTTGATTGCTGTTGTGATTATGGGGATTTCACTGTTTATTTTCCCCATACCATTAACAAGCCGTTTATGGTTATTATTAATAGTAGGTTCAATATTTGCAGGTTTGATAATTGGTCAAAATTTTACTAAAATCATCACACCTTGGCTTTCACTAATTTGGTTATCATCATTTTTCATAATTATCTGGTTAATTGGTGGTGGTTTAGGATTGCAATCTGTATCTACAAACCTATGGAATGGGTTATTACTTACCCTATTAATGGCAATAATTAGTATTTTCCTTTCCTTTCCTATAGGAGTTTTACTCGCATTAGGAAGAACCAGCAATTTACCTGTAGTGCGGTGGTTTTCTATTCTTTATATTGAAATTGTTAGAGGATTACCCTTAATTGGGATTCTATTTTTAGCCCAAGTTATGTTACCCTTATTCTTACCAGCAGATTTACGTTTAGATCGTTTACTCAGAGGTATTGTGGGACTAATATTATTTAGTGCAGCATACATGGCTGAAAATGTGCGCGGAGGACTACAAGCAATTCCCAGAGGACAAATAGAAGCAGGAAAAGCACTAGGATTAAATACACCTTTATTACTCATATTAGTCATATTACCCCAAGCCTTACGCGCAGTTATTCCCGCAATTGTTGGTCAATTTATTGGTTTATTTAAAGATACTTCTCTTTTATCATTAGTAGGATTAGTAGAATTAACAGGAATGGCACGCTCTATATTAGCACAACCGCAATTTTTAGGAAGATATGCAGAAGTATATTTATTTATCGGGTTGATTTATTGGGTATTTTGTTATTCAATGTCCTTAGCTGCTAAAAACCTAGAGAAACAATTAACATCGTAGGTTGGGTTGACGCAAGGAAACCCAACATTCCTAAATATCTATTTAAATCTTAAACTACACAAAAGGAATATATGACAGAATCAAAACCGATAATTATTGCTGAAGATGTTCACAAATGGTATGGTAAATTTCATGCCCTCCAAGGTGTCAGTTTAACCGTAGAACGGGGAGAAGTGGTTGTTTTAATGGGACCATCCGGTTCAGGAAAATCAACCTTTATTAGAACATTTAACGCCTTAGAAGAATATCAACAAGGAACTATTACCATTGACGGGATTACCCTCAGTCATGATTTAAGAAATATTGAAACAATTCGTCGAGAAGTGGGAATGGTATTTCAGCAATTTAATTTATTTCCCCATTTAACAGTTTTAGAAAATATCACCTTAGCACCAATATATGTCCGCAAAATATCCAAAGTTAAAGCCGAAGAATTAGCAATGCAATTATTAGAAAGAGTGGGAATTTTAGCACAAGCACAAAAATATCCAGGACAATTATCTGGTGGACAACAACAACGAGTAGCCATAGCGCGTGCATTAGCAATGCAACCGAAAATCATGTTATTTGATGAACCGACATCAGCATTAGATCCAGAAATGGTAAGAGAAGTTTTAGACGTAATGCGAAACCTAGCTAATGACGGAATGACAATGGTAGTTGTTACCCATGAAGTCGGATTTGCGCGAGAAGTTGCTGATAGAGTAGTGCTAATGGACAGCGGTTTATTAGTTGAATCCTCTACCCCCGACACCTTTTTTACTAATCCCAAGGAAGAAAGAACCAGGAAATTTTTATCCCAAATTCTCTAGGGTGATTTAATTCAGGCTAAAGATCCCCGACTTCTTAATTTAATCTTTTGTAAATAATGATAATTTATCAAAGAAGTCGGGGATCTAAATGCAGGTTTAACGATGTCCAAATATTGGGAAGATTTGATAATGTTCTTTATCTATTTCTGTCCAGCGATTTTCTAGTAATAATTTGGCTGTTTCTTCAAGCCAGATATTGAACTCTATTTGATAAGTTATGGTCATCAATTTAATTTACCCCTGACTACAATTATTTGATGACATGATAATCAATAATCAGTGAGTCATTTCATTTAAAGCTATATTAATTATTTCTTCACTAACCCCATGATGTTTTAAATTTTCAATAAAAGTAGAAACTCCTTGATTACGACTTTCTAAATAATATAATATAGCTGCGATAGGAGATGGAGGATCAATAGGATAATTTTGTTGTTCATAGACTTCTACTAAAGTCGTTAAAATATCTAATTTCTCATATTCTGGTGTATTAGGTTCAGCATCAAAAATTTGTTCGATTTCTTTTAATGCCTATGCTTGCATACAAAAGGGAGAAAACTCGGTTCAATTCCGAGGCAGTCCATTTACATTTTGCGTATTTGCTTGGGAAAAACCCTAAACTTTCATAAACTATCTAACTTGGCCAAAGATATTTTCACACAATTACAAACACCAAGCCAATCACGCTCTGACAAATGACCAATTAAACTAAAATTAGCTGAAGGTGGCAGTGTCACAATATAACTGCGAAAAATAGACGCAACTCGTAAACCAGCCTCATTCCAATCTTGAAGTATATAGTCAGTAATACCTAATGCAGTTGTTTGAGAAGTAATTAATCCAATGATAACATCAGGACGATTTGCGTGATAAATTACAGATGATAAAACTACAGCCGGACGGCGTTTAATACCTGTAGCGCCAGGAAAATCAACCGTTACCACATCCCCAGGATTAAATTTCACTGTGTTATTTCGTCACTTTCTGGAAATATCGAAGCAGCATATTGTAAAGAAAAAGAGGTGATATCAAGTTGGTCTTCTTCTGTCCAAGTATGACTTTCATCAATAACAGACAAATTTTTCTCAGCTAAATTATTTTCTAAAGCGTTGAGAATGAGTCTAGCAATTATATCTTGTTCGGTTTCAGGAAGTTGCTTTATTTGTTTAATGGCTTCTTCAAGTAATTGAGTCATAGTTTTTACCGCTAATCATTATCCATTATACTAGATATAAGACAGCCAGGGAATAAATTCCCTGTCTAAAAGCAAAAGTCGGTTAAAACCGACTCATAAAAAATAATTCTCCTTTTACTAATCTGCTTGATTGTGAATCGTTGCATTAACTTCTAATACTTTGATACCTAGTTTTCGGGCTATTTGTTTTGGTGTTAAATTTAATGCCCGTAAATTCACGATTTCTTGTTCTTGTGCTGGTGTGATAATTTATTACAGCGGTTTCCGCTCTTATGAGGTACAAAGTCGAATCATGAAACTCTTGTAGTGCGGGCATCTTGCCCGCTAGATATGTACCTCATAACACCGGGAAGTGCTGTATTATCTCCAAACAACCTATCCAAAAATATTAAACCTTAATTAACACCTTAGCAAATTTCAAGGTATTTTTAATTTTTAATTCCCCAAAGAAGTTGACCAAATAATTAATTCACCTTGTTCACCACCTGCGGCTAAAAATTGTCCTTGGGGATGCCAAGATAGGGTAGAAAAACCTGCTTCTGTATCGGTAAAAATCTGTGATACTTGTTTGTTTTCATCCCATAAACATAACCAACCGTCAGCACCAGCGGAAGCAATAATAAAACTTTGGGGTGCAAAAGATATTGCATTAATGATATCCACATGATTGGTTAATATTTGCGCTTCCCAACCCACAGATTCATCTACCGACTTCTCCCATGCTACTATGCCTTCAACGCTGGAAACAGCCAAAATTGGCGCACCTGTGGGGGCTTTTAGTTCTGACCATGCTAAGTGACGAATTTTTCCTGGAAAGCCACGCATGACCCAAGGATCAGGGTTTTCCCATTGTAAAACGGTGAGAGTCCGATCCATATTTCCAGATGCTAAATATTCACCATCACCAGACCAAGCTATTGCTGTACTGACGGTAGACATGGAAAGCATAAATGGTTCTTCATCCCAATCTTGAGTAGACCAAGTTTTTACGCCTTTATAACCGTTAATAGCTAAATATTTGCCATCTTTGCGCCAATCAATTCCCAAAATTGAGGAATCATTAAAATTGAGAGTAGCAATAACTTCTAATGTATCTGCATCCCAAATTTGCACATAACGCCCTAAACTAAAAGCTAGTTGATTATGAGTAGGACTCCATGCTAATTGATCAACCCAAACAGGCGCATTTTCTAAAGTGCTAATTAATTGATTTTCACACCAAATTTTTACTTTACCATCTTGTCCACCAATGGCTAAATATTTGCCATGATGGGAAAAAGCCAGACAATTTACTGCTTTATCTGTAGCAGTTTGTAAGGTTGTTAATTCGCCATTTTCCCATAAAATAACTTCTCCAGCCGCCGAACTAGCTGCTAGTATTTCTCCTTGAGAAGACCAAGCCAAAGCGGTGACATAATCTGCAAGTTTTGTGGAATAATGTTTTGTAAATTCTGGAGATTTGCTAGTTGTTAAGTTCATAGTTTTGATATTTCATTTACAGATTTACAGATTTCCAGATCCCCGACTTCTTGAAGAAGTCGGGGATCTAATTAGTTTATTTAACTCATACAAGCAAAAAAGTCTTCTTTTAATTTAGTTTCATCTAAATTTCTACCAATAAATACAAGTTCATTTTTACGAGTTTCATTTACTTTCCAAGGTCTATCTGCTTGACCTTCAAATATCATGTGTACTCCTTGGAAAACAAAACGAGTATCCTCACCTTCAATATTTAAAATCCCTTTCATTCTGAAGATATCTGTTCCTTGTGTTCTGAGTAATTCTGACATCCAGGCATTGATTTTTTCACCATTTACAGAACCTGCTGCGACTATAGCTACAGAAGAGACGCTTTCATCATGGACATGAGCATCTTCTCCTAAAAAATTAGGATCAATTTCTAAAGCCTGATCTAAATTAAATGCTTGAATTCCTAATAAAGCTGACATTGCTAATTCGGAATTATGGGTGCGGTGAATTTTTGCCATTGCATTCATTGACCGAATCCGGGTTTCTAATTCATCTAAAACTTCTGGTGTTACCAAATCAGTTTTGTTCAATAAAATCACGTCAGCAAAAGCAATTTGTTCTTGAGCTTCGTCCGCTTCCCAATGTTGCCAAATATGTTTAGCATCAACAACTGTGACAACTGCATCTAATGATAATTGATCTTGTAGATCTTCATCTACAAAAAACGTTTGAATTACAGGTGCAGGATCAGCTAATCCAGTGGTTTCAATGACTAAATGATCAAACTTATCTCGGCGTTTCATTAAATTGCCAATGATGCGAATTAAATCACCACGAACTGTACAACAAATACAGCCATTATTCATTTCAAATATTTCTTCATCTGCATCAATTACCAATTGATTATCAATACCTACTTCGCCAAATTCGTTGACAATAACGGCAACTTTTTTACCGTGTTCGTAGGTAAGAATATGATTTAATAGAGTGGTTTTACCTGCGCCTAAGTAGCCAGTTAAAACGGTTACTGGTACTGAATTAAATGTTTCTGAAGTCATCGCCCACCTGAGATTAATTTAGGTTAATTTTATTGAGTATAGCCCTATCTAGCCCTGAAAAACAAGATCCCCCACTTCTTAGAGAAATCGAGGATCTGACTCTTGCATTAATTAAATGAACATGATACCAATCTCTATTACCGTGAGTTTAGCTACCCTTGGTATATACCAATAAGTTCTTATACTCTTCAATCTTGTGCATTTTCCCCTGTTTTACAAATGATTCAATCATTGGTTTAGCATGACCCCAACCAATTGATTTTGTATAGAAGAGAATTTTGCCATTGGGATTCAGTTTACTAAGAAACATCGCTAGAAGAGATTCTTCATTATGATGTAAAAAAGGTGCTTCTTCAGGCATATAAAATTCGCCTAGATGAAACAAAGAAATTACATCGAGCATGGGTAAAGAACGATCTGTCAAGGTGTATATATCTGTACAGAGAACCTTATAATACTTGGACAGTAGACGATCTTTAAGAGATAATCGGACATATTCTTGATGTTCGGGTGCAGAAGCAGTAATCCCAATAATTTCATTTGGTTGAGAAAATTTCTGATTTTCCAATCCTAGAATATGATGAGAGCCTGTGCCAAAATGGAAGATGGTTTGATCTTGGATATTATGCTTTTGTAAGTATTCAACTAATTCAAGATCACATGGACAACGCTCTGGTTGTAATCCCCAAGATGATTTTTCGCGGTAGTAATCAGCACCAACCCATTGTGGTAAAACTGGACGAGAAAAACTCAAAAAATAGTAAAGTCTTGCTAGGTGGCGATTTGTAAAAACTATTCCCCGAACTGTTTTTCTAATACTAGTAACCATGAATTAATCAACCTCAATAGTTTGGAAAAGATGTTTTTGATATGTCGGATACGCGGCACATTAAGAGGATGTTTGAAAAGTTTTGAATGTATAGACTGACCCCTCTCCAAACCTCTCCCCTTGCAGGGGAGAGGCTTTAAAACCCCCATTCCCTTGCAGGGAAGGGGGGTAGGGGGGTTAGGTTTTTGGAGATTACGGGTTTGATATAATACTTTTCAAACAACCTCTAAGGTAGGATGCTAAAAATATTCATCAGCAAAACTACAATTAAGCTATAGAAATTTAGCTCAATTCAAATTTATTGAGCCAGGTAAATTGACATCCCAGATTATTTTTGTAATTGTCGTGCTTGATGGTGACAGACAAATGATTACTGATGATATGCTTGAAGATTGAGTCATCCTAGATGGACAAAGTTCATCAAAATCCCTGAAAACCTGCTCTATGTGAGTACCCAAAAAAATACTGGGTGCTGAATTTCTAGAACTTAGGCAAGTCTAACATACGAAAAATAAAGCTCACATCAAGTACAGATGAAAGTTTAATTAACTTTTGCTATGTGTGGGCATTTTTGATAAATCTCTACAGAATATAGCCATCCTATTTGATTGGTGTCAGAGTCAGATCCCCGACTCCTCAGAGAAGTCGGGGATCTTATTGTTCAATTTAAGCTTCAATCACCACGCGCAAATTACCGCGTTTTTTCGCAACTCGACAAGCGGTAGTGCTACCAATTCGTTCAAATTCTAAATCTAAAATCGTGCCACCAACACGCAAATTGTGAAAAGATAAATTGTTAATTGATTCTGGTAAAGCTGGGTCAATAATTCGCAAACAATTATTCTGTGCGTCTGGGACTAAATTCACCATCATTTGCAATAGTTGAAAAATGCTACCTGTAGCCCAAGCTTGGGGAGTACAAGCAACGGGATACTGGACGGGAGCATTATCACCGTTCATTTCATAACCGCAAAATAGTTCTGGAGGACGTTGATAGGGTTGCTGGGAGGTCATGTTGAATAACCCTTGAAATAGTTCGAGAGATTGATCAATTAAACCGAGCGATCGCAATCCCATTCCAATCATAGAATTATCATGAGGCCAAACTGAACCAGTATGATAACCCATCGGATTATAAGCCGGTGACAAACTACTTAAAGTTCTAATTCCCCAACCATTAAACATATCCGCAGCCTGCAGTCTTTCTGCCACACTATAGGCTTTTGCAGACGTAAATATCCCCAAATTTAAACACTGGCCAGGATTAGAACTAATACTATCTACTGGTTTACCTTCTCCATCCAAAGCCAAAGCACAGAAATCTTGATCTTCTAACCAAAAATCTTGGTTAAATTTAGCCCTAAGTTGTCTCGCTTCTGTTTGCCAAAGTTCTTCTAAGTCTGGGCGTTGTTGGATTTTGGCAATTTCTGCGAGGCGGTTTTTCGCTGCATAGACATAAGCTTGCACCTCACACAGAGAAATTGGCCCAATGGCTAATTCTCCTTTGCGGTTGACAATACAATCACCAGAATCTTTCCAACCTTGGTTAATTAGACCACCTTTAGATTTGCGTGCATAGCTGAGATAACCAGTTTCTTGAAGTTGACGATCAATCCAACCCATAGCCGCTAAAGCATTTGGCCACAGTGCTTCCAAGGTTTCTTGATCATGAGTCCAACTGTAATATTCAGCATACAACATTAACCACAGCGGCGTAGCATCCACAGTACCGTAGTAGGGTGTATTGGGAATTTCTTGACATCTCGCCATTTCTCCCAACCGCAGTTCATGTAAAATCTTACCAGGTTCTTCTTCCCGCCAAATATTATCAGTTTGACCCTGATATTCTGCCAATAGTATCAAGGTTTCTTTGGCAATTTTGGAATTCAACATCAAGGTTTGGGACGCGGTAATGATCGAATCTCGACCAAACAAAGTAGAAAACCAAGGAACTCCAGCAGAAACAGTTTTATGTTTGCCAAAGGACTGAAGTAACAAATATATATCTTGTTCAGCCCGCGAAATGACGCGATTAAAAAGACTTTTATCTGAACTAATCCGGGTAATTTGCTGCAACCAATTTTGCTCCTCCATTAATTCAGCAGCTTTTGCTTGTGCTAAAGTAGAGGCAGCACTGATAGTAGAGCTAGGTTGATTGTCAGTGAACATATTCAGCCGATAACCTAACTTCTTAGTTTCATGAGATGCCAATTCTATGCGCCAAACTGCCGTAGAACCGTGAAACCGAGTTGGTTGTAAATGCTGAAATTGAATTAGAGACTCCATAATCGAAGCATCTAAACCCTGATATGCAAGGGTTAGAGATTCTTCTTTATGGGTTTGAGGAGATGAGGATGCAACATGATCAGATGTTAATTCATTTAAATGTAAAAGTCTTCCCCGTTTTTGGCGATGATGACCTCTAACCTCAAATAAATCCACAAAATCAGCATCAAAACTCAGACTCAGTTCAAAAACAATGCTGGTAGTGTTGTAGTTAGCAACTTCTATTTCTTCAAATAATGCCCCATTGAGAACCAGTTCTCGACGAATACCCACAGTATCAGCCTTAAAAAGATTCTCTAAATCAGGATTGGTACATAAAACCGAGAGGGCAAATCCCTTGTCAGCGTTACTACTCAGTAGTATAGGCGATCGCCCTTCAATCTGTAACTCCAAACGACTCAAAAACCTGGTATCACGGCAAAACATCCCCATACTAGGAGTGCTACCATAAAGGTAACAATCGGAAATATTCCCCATGGTATCTGTCACCAGGAATAAATCATCATCTTTAACTGTAATGGTTGGCTGTGGTCTTTGACTGACAACACAAGGCCATTCGGAAATCTCTTTTTGGTCTGCGGGAGTAAAAGTTCTGTTGTCGAGGACAATTGTTTCTGGAGTCATCAATGTATCCGGTGTCATTAGCCAGAGTTACCTATACAGGTGTAAATTTGCTCAAATCAATACTCTTAAAAAACAAAAGTAATTAAATCTAAGACAATGAATTTCTATAAATGTATACCTTATTAATTAGAAGTCAAGCCTGAAAACTGGCTGTTTTCCAAGGGTTTATTCCTTCATAAACATTGAGAGGTGCTAGAGGTAGAGAATACTTACTCAGGCATAAAATCTCAAAAAAGTAGAAAGAGGTGAATCAAAAATACTCACCACCTTTGTTTCTTTTCATACAGAACCAATAAGATCCCCGACTTCTCTAAGAAGTCGGGGATCTGACGGGGATCTGACCACCTTAATTTTGTTTAACGAAACCATTATGTCAACAACATCAGAAATTGCCGTTGAGTTTCAAAATACCAGTTTTGCCATTAATCACCGTCCCCTATTATCTAACTTAAATCTGAGCATTCATCAAGGGGAAGCATTAATTTTATTAGGACGCAGTGGGAGTGGAAAAACCACAACTTTAAAATTAATTAATCATTTACTTATTCCCACCCAAGGACAAGTTTTAGTCCAAAATCGTCCCACAACTAACTGGGATGCCATTAAACTGAGAAGACGGATAGGTTACGTCATCCAAGAAACAGGTTTATTTCCTCATTTTACCATCGCGGAAAATGTCGGACTCGTCCCATCTTTAGAAAAATGGCCACCACAGAAAATTCAAAATAGAGTTTATGAAATGTTAAACTTAGTGGGATTAGAACCAGAAAAATTTGCTCAACGTTATCCCCATCAATTATCAGGAGGTCAACGTCAGCGAGTGGGAGTTGCTAGAGCTTTAGCCGCAGATCCACCTATACTATTAATGGATGAACCTTTTGGCGCACTTGACCCAATTACCCGTTTAGAATTACAACAACAATTTCAATATTTACAACAACAATTAGGAAAAACCGTGATATTTGTCACCCATGATATTCAAGAGGCCTTCTTTTTAGCTACAAGAATTGGTTTAATGGATGAAGGGAATTTAGTTGTATTAGGAACTAGAAGAGAATTTCTCCAATCTCAACATCCAGAAGCAAAAGCATTTCTAGCTTGTTTAAATGTTGGTAATAATTGGGAGCAACTTAATTAAAATTAGATAAAAATCCAAAAATTATGTTTTTATTTCAATACGGTTCAGAAATAATTATCCACAGTGGAGAACATTTAATATTAGTCATCATATCTCTAGCGATCGCCATTTCTATTGGTCTTCCTGTAGGCATTTTTATCACTCGTCAACCAAAATTAGCTGCTCCTATTCTTGGTTTAGCAAACGCCATTCAAACCATCCCTAGTTTAGCCATCTTTGGTTTTTTAATTTCCGTACCTTTTCTGGGAGGAATTGGTAAAACTCCCGCCATATTTGCGTTAACTCTTTATGCTTTACTTCCCATAATTCGTAATACATATATTGGCATTAATAGCATCAATCCCGCCATTAAAGAAGCCGGGATAGGCATGGGAATGACAGATCAACAATTACTATTGCAAGTAGAAATTCCCCTAGCTTTACCAGTCATTTTAGCAGGGGTAAGAGTAGCCACAGTTATATCCGTAGGAATAGCCACAATTGCTGCTGCTGTTGGTGGTGGTGGTTTAGGAGTATTTATTTTTCGCGGTATTTCCACAGTTAATAATGAATTAATTTTAGCCGGAGCAGTCCCCGCTGCTGTAATTGCTTTGAGTGCAGATTTCGGTTTAGGATTATTAGAAAAAAACCTCACGAAACAAATAGCAAATAAAGGTAAATTTAATCAGCAAATAGGTATTGTTTTGGGAATAATCACCTTAATTATCGCAGGATTAATAGCTTTTAACTATCAACAAGCACCAGCAAAAATTATTATCGGTTCTAAAAATTTCACAGAACAAGTAATTTTAGGAGAATTATTAGCACAACACATAGAAAATCATACCAAATTAAAAGTAGATCGTCGTTTTAACTTAGGAGGAACATTTATTGCTCATGAAGCAGTAAAAGCGGGAAAAATTGCCGGTTATGTAGAATATACAGGAACTTCATTTACGACTATTTTAAAAGAAAAACCAATTGGTGATCCTGAAATTGTTTATCAAAAAGTCAAAGCATACTATGATCAAAAATTGAAATTAGCAGTGATGAAGCCTTTAGGCTTTGAAAATACCTTTGCCATGATTATCCGAGGAGAAGATGCCAAAAAATGGCAAATTAAAAGCCTTTCTGAAGCTGGTAAATATAGTCCGCAAATGAAAGCAGGATTTGGTTATGAATTTTTAGAAAGAGCAGATGGTTATCCAGGATTATCCCAAACCTACAACTTAAAATTTGCCAATATCAAACAAATGGAATTAGGATTAATGTATCAAGCATTAAAAGAAAAGCAAGTAGATTTTATTGCTGCCAATTCTACAGATGGTTTAATTCCAGTTTTAAACTTAGTGATTTTAGAAGATGATAAAAAATACTTCCCACCATATCAAGCTATACCTATTTTTAATCAAGAAATTCTCCAAAAATATCCAGAATTGACAGATACCATTAATCAATTAGGAGGAAAAGTTTCTACAACTGCAATCCAAAAGATGAATTATCAAGTAGATAATCAATCTCAACCAGTGGAAAAAGTTGTCAGTGAGTGGTTAAAATCTCAACAATTATAGATTTTAATTTTCATTAAAAATAATTGCTTATCCTCCCCAAAAAACAGTAACTATGCTAATATAGAACAAGAAATATTTAACAGTGTAAAAAATGAATGCCTATCAAACTTATTTAACGATTGATAATTCTCAACAGGTAGTTCTCTCTAATTTACCTTTTGCAGTAGGAACAAAAGTAGAAATCAAGATTCAGGTAATTGATGAAAAAAGATTAGCAGCAGCTAATCAATTGAAGTCTTTATTCAAAGAAATTCAATCTTTACCTTCTTCCCAAGAAATCACACAAGAAGAAATTCGTGAGGAAATTGATGCTTACCGAAGAGCAGAATGAGGGTTATTATAGATACGAATATTCTCATATCGGCTGCTTTAAAGAATAAAGTTCCTGAACAAGTAGTTTTATTTATTGCCTTTAATTTAGAGTATACTTGGTTAGTGTCAGAAGAAATTCTTGAAGAATATCAATCAGTATTAAATAGGGAAAAGTTAAACATTAATTTAGATAAACGAAATCTTTTTTTAGAATGTGTAAAAGATGTGACCACATTAATTACAGTTGATAATAATATTGAGTTTAAAAGAGATAGAAAAGATGCCAAGTTTCTTAGCTGTGCTATAGCAGCTAAAGCTGATTTACTCATTACTGGAGATAAAGATTTTAGCGAAGCACAAACGCTAATTGAGACTAAAATTATCTCAGTTTCTCAGTTTAGGGAAGCATATTTATCTTGATGAAAAGTTAAGTTAAATTCCAACTTTTGACGACTGAAATCTTCATTCTTTAAGCTATTGTGCATATAATAATGTGGATTATAATGATGTAGGTTGGGTTAACGTTAGGAAACCCAACATTGATAGGCTTTTGTTGGGTTGCGCTATCACTTAACCCAACCTACGAAAACTTATTTACCACCACATAGTTCCTGGTTCACCTTTAAATGGGCCAACAATATCAGTAGTAATCCACCCTCCGTAAAAATCACCTGTTTGCGCTTTAACTAATTCATCATTCACATAGCAAGCGTCCATTAAACTGGCATAAAAACTGTAATATTCTTGAATTGAGATAAAATTAGGACTGGGTTGAATATATCGCCAAGCAGCATTATTTATGTATTTATCTCCTACGGAAATATCATAATATTGACACCAACCTTTCCATTCACACCAAGTCTTTCTAGGTGTCTCTATTAAATGTTCTAACTTAATATCTTCAGCCGGAATATAATAGCCTGGAGGATGACTTGTTTCTAAGACTCTTTTAGCTTGATGTGTTTCTGCCAAAACAATCCCATTCACAATTATCTTCAGATGTTTGTTAGTATCTTCTAAAATTGCCGGACGGGGATAGTCCCAGACTGATTCTTGACCCGGTTGCGGGGGGATAGGACAGGGGAAACGCATCTAAATTTTATTGACAAAATACCGATTTAATGCGTAAACCAATAAATCCTCATTTATCGTTTGATTGATTTTTTCAGAGTCATAGTGATGGAATAAAATATTGTCAATAATGGTCGTTAATGCGAATATTTTGGTCATTATTGAGATTAAATTGCCCTTATTGATAAGATGCGTTTCCCCTGGGGGATAGGATTTGGTTTCATGGTTAGTCAGTTGCTTTTGTAAAATTGTCAGGGAAATTTTAAGAAACTTCTACATCTACACTACTAGATCATTTGAGAGTTTTAATTTTATTCTCAAGAATACTCACAGGAAACATAATTCCCAGTTTCTTGGTAGGATGATTAAGTGTTTTAAATACTCTGTCCCAAAATCCATGAATACCATAATTTCCATTAAAATTAGTGTGATGAAGATCATGAAAGTCTGAGGGAATGAAAAATATTGATAAAGAACTATGTCCTTCTAAATTATAAATGTTACCTATCAAACTCCATGCACAAAGTTGGGTGATGTCATATCCAAATATAAAGATTGGTAAAACGTCTGTGATGGTAACAATAATATATTCTAGAAGGCTTTTATGTCCAGCTACAAAACTGGATGTATCTTGAAATTCATGATGTTTAAGATGGATTTTGAGAAATGCTTTTTTATGAAATAATCTATGGACTATATAAAAGCAGAAATCAGCCGCAACTATTCTCATAAAAAACCATCCCAAATTTAAAAGTAAACTATTACCTCTATGAACTTCTGGGGCTAAATATAGTATGATTAATGCTGCTATTAAACTTTTAATTTCTCCTGTAATTATACCTTTGAAAGTGAAAGCAGGAAATGATTGCTTTTTTACTTTTTTAACTCTTGCAGTTAATTTTTCAGTTAAATTATCTTTACTTTTGATGAATTTTTCAATGAAAAAACCAATAGCATAAAATGAGATAGAACCAATCAGCCAGTATAGTAATACCTGGGTGATAAAATTAAGTTCTATATTATTGAACAGCAAATAAAATACCTGCTGCACAATTGTGCAGCAAATAGAAATCTTGATATAAAACTCGATTTCCAAACAAAAATTCAAAAATCTTTGCATATCTACACCCAACAACTTTCTAACCTTTAGCTAAAAACATCTTTCTTGATTTTCTATTTGAATATCTGGATCATTCAACTTGACAAAGAATCAATCCAAACCAGCCTTTTTCATCTGTCCAAGTTTTTACAGTTTTCAATCCTTTATCTGACAAGTTTTTTTCCATTGTTGCTAAATTAAACTTACGAGAAATTTCTGTAAGGATACTTTCTCCGGCTTCAAAGGAAATCTTTAAATCCAAAAGTTCTAAAGATACCCAATGGCTTTTTTGGCAATGTAAATACATTTCAATTTGATGATCAACTTGATTATAAACCGCTTGATGTTTAAACAAACTGATATCAAAATTACCTTGAAACCGCCAATTTAAATGAGAAAGCATATTCAAATTAAAAGCAGCAGTCACCTCCTGACTATCATTATAAGCAGCTTCTAAAATATCCGGGGGCTTTTGTAAATCAATCCCTAGCAGAAAGTAATCTCCTGGTTGTAAGGTTCGAGAAACTTGATTTAAGAAAATATCACATTCTTCCGGGTTAAAATTGCCTAAAGAACTTCCCAGAAAAAACAACATCCGCGATTGTAAATAATTCGATTCTAGATGGACTAAAGCTTGTTCATAAGTTCCCAATAATCCATGAATAGCAATATCAGGATACTTTTCTTGTAACTGTAAAACACTAGTTTTGAGAATCCCTCCGCTGACATCAATAGGCAGATATCTACAATTACCAGAAATTTTCTGATAAGCAGTTAATAAAGCTTGAGTTTTAGTAGAACTGCCACTACCTAATTCTATTAACTCACAACAATTTGTAATTTCGGCAATTTCATCAGCATATTGTTCTAAAATCCAGGCTTCTGTGCGAGTCGGATAATATTCTGGTAACTCACAAATTTTTTCAAATAATTGAGAACCAGGATCATCATAAAAATATTTGGGAGGTAAACTTTTCAGTTTTTCAGTTAACCCCTTAATAACATCCTTGCCATCAATACTTAACTCTTGATAATGATGATCTAAAACGGTTAAAGGTTGTGTAATCATTTTCTAAATCCTCTAGAGTGATTATAAGATCCCCGACTTCTGATATCAATTGATAATTTATTCATAAAATAAAAAAAGAAGTCGGGGATCTCGATTTTATTAATCCAAACTTTCAGCAACTCTAAAACCGACGTGCTGATAAAAATAAGGACGAAACCAGTTACGATAACAAGGTAAAGCCATTGTACCATTCGTTGCCCAAGAACCACCCAACATCATAAAATGTTTATCATCAAAAAAGGGTGCAGATTGATCTTCATAAAGATGGTGAGTTTTAAATCCTGGTAAGGGTTTGAATGTTTCCCCTAACCATTCCCAGACATTACCCCGTAGGTCAGAAAGTCCAGATTGATGATTTTCTGAAAACATTCCCACAGGCGTGGGAGAAATAAATTGTAAGTTAAGATTATAGTTATTTGCTAAACTGGAATCTGCTGATATTTTTAAGGCTTGATGCCATTCTGCTTCTGTCATTAACCGAGTATTTTTACCTTTCCACCGACAAAATGCCATGGCTTCATAATGGTTGACTTCTACAGGCCAATCTAAAGGTAAATCTAGTTCATCAAATGTGGCACGATAGCGATAGTTATTTTCTTGGTGTATCCAGAATTTGGGATATTGGATATTGTAGAGTTGTTTCCATGCCCAAGATTCAGTATGCCAATAATTTACATTATTATAACCACCGGCTTGGACAAACTCTAAAAATTCTCCATTGGTAATGAGATATTGACTTGCTAAAAATGGTTTTACTTCAACTTCTAAATGACCATATTCACTATCCCAACCAAAAGTTAAATCATCTTGGCGTTTTCCTAATTTTACTACACCACCAGGAACTTCTCGCATTTGATGATGTGGAATTTCTCCATTAGTAGGTGCATAATTCCATCCTTGGGGACGTTTTAAGTTCTCAACGGGTAATTGACGCAGCAGCATGGAAGAGGTTTCGACATGAATACGACTATGTTCTATTCCCATTAATAAAGCCCAAATAGGATGCTGTTGATGAATGGGTAAATCTAAAGGAGTCTTATTAATGATTGTGGTAATTTCTGCTCTGGCTTTGTTTCGATATTCCCAAACTTTTTTGATATTAGGCCAGTTGACTCCTTGAATGGCTACCTCTAGTTCTGCTGGTGTTTCTGGATCAACTCCTATTTCAAATAAGGTTTCATATTGGGGATTAATCCGATTTTTTATTAATCCCACTTGAATTAATTTGTTAATATAAAAAACAGCCGAATGTCCAAGATAGAAAATTAATTTATTTCTTAAAGGATCGGGATTTAGATAAAATGTTTCTTCTTTAACCAAACTCTTCATTAAGGTTTCTTCCAGTTCCCAGGAATTTTCAAAATATTTGAGTAGGGTTGTGGAACTACAATTATCGAGTTGGGGAATATGAGCATCTGTCATTTTCTTAACCTGGGGGAATTATGCAGGGGAAACGCATCTTATCAATAAGGGCAATTTAATCTCAATAATGACCAAAATATTCGCATTAACGACCATTATTGACAATATTTTATTCCATCACTATGACTCTGAAAAAATCAATCAAACGATAAATGAGGATTTATTGGTTTACGCATTAAATCGGTATTTTGTCAATAAAATTTAGATGCGTTTCCCCTGGGGGAATTATGGGGATGACCTGAATAAATTAACTTTTGTAAATAAAGCCAGAGACTAATTTTAGCATTGATGGAAATTTTATCTCAGTGATAAACACTTACAGAATTTTTTGGGCAATAATTACAGGCTATAGAGTTAAATAGCCTATATTGGGACTATTTTTTGATTTTTAACTAAAATTTAATATTTTTGGCAATTTTACCAAAAACTAGATTCCTATATTTACGGAAGACAAATATAAACAGTCTTTTTAGGTTAATCTAAAATAAGGATATGAATTTCCAAAATGCCAAATTATGCAAGCAAATTCGTTAAGCTTATACATTGCCCCGACTACATTAGGTACGAACCAACCTATATTAAGGTTAAAAAAAATAGATAAATGTTCTTGCGACTGGTAATAGATAAGGGTAATAGATCACAGGTAATATGTGTTTAATGACCACTGACCACTGACCACTGACTAATGACTAATGACTAATGAGTATTTCCACTTCCGTGCTGAGTGATTTACTAAACTCACTCCCCCATCTGCGACCTCAGTTATATTTTAAGGCTTCACTAACCGCTCTCTCCCATGCAATGGAAGATCAAGTTTTAGCAGCCAATTTAGACAGTCCTTTGATCATTGCTAGTTTCCAGCAAGAGCGATTTTACCGGCAAGAAGCTCATCGTTATCAGCGACTTGCACAAAAAAGTAATCAAATATATGTATTATCTGCACCAGAAACAGAGTTTGCTAATAGCTCAGAATATTATGAAAAGGTCGCTTTTGAGCCTGATGATGCTTTAGCGCAAGAATGGCATTTGCTAGTAATTGCTGATAACTATGTTACTTGCTTAATCTGTCGAGAAAGCCTGGGTTCTCTGGCCAAAAATCAATATATCCCAGAGATGATTCCTAGTTTGGATATGGATACAGCGCGAAGATTTGAGGGGATTTGGACATCGGAAAGAGGGGTATGCTTAAAAGCCGCTCAATTGTTATTAGATAGAATTGAGATTTATCGGCCAGATTTAGCGGATAAAGTTGATGAAGTGAAGCAGCGGTTAAATATTAAGGAATCAACAAACGAGTTAAAAGTTAATTTCAATCATAAATATGTAGATTATACTGATACAGATCCTTTTGTGCAGAGGTTGGTGACATATCTGCAAGCTAGTCAGTATAAGCTGCATAAAGCTTACCGTGCGATTGCGGATCAAGCAAGGAAAGAACGGTTGGTAAATTCCATTAGTACAGCAATTAGGCGATCGCTTGATCCACGAGAAATTCTCCAAGTTGCGGCTCAGGAGTTGGGACAACATTTAGAAGCCTGTCGTTGTCTAATTTATCGCGCCCAAGCTACAGATGCCAAAGCTATAATCGAACATGAATTTTTGAACTCTAATGTTACATCTGTACTGGGGCAAAGTTGGGAGTTACAAAATAATCCCCTGTTTCAGCAGGTTTTACAACAACAGGAGGGAGTATATGTAGCTGATACCGTGGGGGACTCCAAAATAAAGAAATCAACAGCCTTATCGTCAATTGTGAAGAAGTTTAGCGTGCGTTCTTGGTTAATCGAACCCGTATTATATCAAGGGCGACTACTGGGAATTGTGGAGTTACACGATTGCCATTTTCCTCCCCATGAATGGCAACCAGGGGAGTTAGACTTAGTGAAGGCGATCGCTACTCAAATTGGTGCAGCCCTGATTCAAGCGGAATCTTTTGCCAATTTAGAAGAACTCAACCAACAATTAGAAGCCTTAGACCGCACCCGCAGTAACTTAATTGCCATTACTGGACACGAACTCCGCACTCCATTATCCACCATTCAAGTTTGTTTAGAAAGCTTGGCTACTGAACCGGATATGCCTTGGGAATTGCAACAAATAATGTTGAATACAGCCCTTGCAGACTCCGAAAGAATGCGGAAACTGGTACAAGACTTTTTAACCCTTTCTAACTTAGAAAGTGGTCGGGTAGAATGGCATCCTGAATCATTAACCATCCAAGAATGTGTAGATTTATCCCTCAGTCGCTTACGGACACGCTCTAGCCAAGAAAAAATACCCAAGATCACAAATCAAATTTCTGCCAACCTACCTTTAGTCAGGGCTGACGGTGATTGGTTAGTAGAGGTAATCGCCAAACTTGTCGATAATGCTTGTAAATTTACTCCCTCTTCTGGGCAAATTATTATTAAAGCCATTAGCAATAGTCAGGAGATGCTAGAAGTCACCGTAGCGGACACAGGCAGGGGAATTGAACCCAATCGCCTAGAAATCGTTTTTGACCGCTTCTACCAGGAAGAAGGGGCATTACGGCGAACAACCGGCGGGACTGGATTGGGTTTAGCAATTTGTCGCCAAATTGTCAACGGCTGGGACGGAAAAATTTGGGCAGAATCCACAGGTAAAGATCAAGGCAGTCAATTTCATTTTACAATTCCCATCGTCCAAGGCAGCCAGGAAAATAATTAACCACTAACCACTGTACGGGCGAAGCATTTGGGGAACTATTTTTGGCAATGACCGATAATTTATCTTCCAAATGCTTCGCCCCTACTGACAACGGACAACTGACAACTAACCACCAACTAATTACTAAAAACTGTTACAGTCTATAACGCGATCGCAACATAAGTCGAGTTCCAATGTTAGTATGCCGTAAAAACCTACAAGAGACAGTTTATGGCAACTTTGACTGGAAAAACCCCAATCTTTGGTGGCAGCACTGGCGGATTACTCACAAAAGCTGATGTAGAAGAAAAGTACGCTATCACCTGGACTAGCCCTAAAGAGCAAGTCTTTGAAATGCCCACAGGTGGCGCTGCTAAAATGGTAAAAGGCGAAAACCTACTTTACATTGCTCGCAAAGAGTACGGTATTGCTTTAGGCGCGCAACTTCGCAAATTCAAAATCACCGACTACAAAGTTTACCGCATTCTCCCCGGCGGCGAAACTACCATGATTCACCCTGCTGATGGCGTTTTCCCTGAAAAAGTAAATGCTGGACGTTCTATGGTGCGTCACGTACCCCGCAGAATCGGTCAAAACCCCAACCCTGCACAAATCAAATTCAGCGGTAAAGCTACTCACGACGCTTAGTACCGCAGGGCGGAATTAAAAATTAACAATTAAAAATTAAAAAAGCAGAAATAACTAGCTTTTTGTGTGATTTTTAATTGTTGGTTGATTTACGCCGTTGTCAACTAATCGTTATGTAGTGGGTAATGGGTAATAGGGAAAAAAGAAAAATTTTGCCCCCTTACCCATGACTAAAAGCTCGTTGTTAATTTTTAATTTTTAATTGTCAATTTTTAATTATTTATGATTTTCCCCGATTTCGACCAGTTTCAAAAGCTTGCTGTCCAAGGTAATTTTGTGCCAGTGTATCAGGAATGGATAGCCGACTTAGATACACCTGTATCTGCTTGGTATAAAGTTTGTGCAGATCAACCTTATAGCTTTTTGCTGGAATCGGTGGAAGGTGGGGAAACTGTCGGTCGTTATAGTTTCTTGGGTTGTGATCCTTTGTGGATATTGGAAGCTAGGGGTGATAAAACAACCCAAACCCATCGAAATGGTGATCAACAAGTTTTTATAGGTGATCCGTTTACAGTTTTATCTGAATGTTTAGCACCTTATCACCCAGTAAAGTTACCGGAATTACCTTCAGGAATTGGTGGTTTATTTGGGTTTTGGGGCTATGAATTAATTAATTGGATTGAGCCGCGTGTACCAATTCATGCTCAAGATGAGCGCAACATCCCTGATGGATTATGGATGCAGGTAGACCAATTATTGATTTTTGACCAGGTAAAACGGAAAATTTGGGCGATCGCCTACGCAGATTTACGTGATCCAGCAGGTTTAGAGGTAGCATATCAAAAGGCGAGCGATCGCATTCAGGAAATGGTCAGGAAGCTATCTTTGCCCCTATCACCAGAAAACACCAAATTAGCTTGGACAGCCCCCGGAAACAAGCCTAAAGCGGGCATAGAGGAATATACCAGCAACTTTACCCGCCCAGAATTTTGCGCCAGTGTCGAAAAAGCCAAAGCACATATTAAAGCAGGTGATATTTTCCAAGTCGTCATTTCGCAACGCTTATCCACAGAATACACAGGCAATCCCTTCGCTTTGTATCGTTCTCTGCGGCAAATTAATCCTTCACCCTACATGGCTTATTTTAACTTCCAAGACTGGCAAATTATCGGTTCTAGCCCCGAAGTCATGGTCAAAGCCGAATGCAATGATGAAGGGGAAATTATCGCCACAGTCCGTCCCATTGCGGGAACTCGACCCAGAGGGAAGACAACAAAGGAAGATGCAGCTTTAGCCGCTGATTTACTTCAAGACCCCAAGGAAATCGCCGAACACGTCATGTTAGTTGATTTAGGACGCAATGATTTAGGGCGGGTGTGCAGCAGCGGTAGTGTGAAGGTTGATGAATTAATGATCGTTGAACGCTACTCTCATGTGATGCACATTGTCAGTAATGTGGTGGGTAAGTTAGCGCCGGGTAAAACCGCATGGGATTTACTCAAAGCGTGCTTTCCTGCTGGGACTGTCAGCGGTGCGCCTAAAATCCGCGCTATGGAAATTATTAATGAGTTAGAACCCAGTCGCCGAGGTGTGTATTCAGGTGTCTATGGATATTATGATTTTGAAGGACAATTGAATAGTGCGATCGCTATCAGAACTATGGTATTACATAATCAGACAGTCACAGTCCAAGCTGGTGCAGGTTTGGTGGCTGATTCTGACCCAGAAAAGGAATATGAAGAAACTCTGAATAAAGCTAGAGGGTTATTAGAAGCAATTCGTTGTTTAAGGTGAGTTTCGCGCAATCTCTCTTAGAGATCCCGCAGGGTAGATACAAAGGAGCAAAGACGCAAAGTTTAAGAGTTTGAATTTTCCTGATCAATACTGGAGTTAAACTATGATACCAGCTATTAGTAGACCTTCAACTTTACTGGGTGAGATTAAAGTTGAAAAAGTAGATAAATTCAATTTATTTAAATTTACTGATGAACTCCAGAAGCGAATGGAAGAACTTTTGGAGAGAAAAAAAGCTGATTTGCTGACTTCAGACGAAGTTATAGAATTGGAAGCTATTGGAGAGTTAGACAGAATTTTCACTCACATCAATGCGATGTTAGTAGCTCAAGTATGACTATTGAAGCAATTCGTTGTTTAAGGTGAATTTTAACCAATTGAATCCCAGCAGGAGAATAGAGATATGAGTATTGTAATTACAGATGAAGTTTTGCAAACCATTCAAATGTCTGACAAAGAATTAGTTCAAGAAATAGCAATTTTGCTCTTTGAACAAGAACGGTTTACTTTAGGACAAGCGAGTAATTTTGTAGGAATGAATCAACTTGAGTTTCAACGATTACTTGCTAGTCGAAAAATTCCCATTCACTATGATATTGCTGAATTTAGAGAAGATGTAAAGAGTTTGAAAGCTAATAATTGGCGATGATTATTATTAGCAATCACTGGTAAAACCGATATTAGATGATTTGATTGTTAATGGTTTCTGGATTCGTGAACAGTTGTATGCAGAAGTTTTATCAGTTGCAGGAGAATAGCAAACGTACAAGATAAAATCATATCAATCTGCTATTACTCAAAATCAAGAGGATTGAATGTTATTGAAGATTGTGCGCTATGACGAACATAGAGAATATAGACAATATCCCCTTCAACAGTAAAAATTACACGATATTTATTTCTTCTTTTCCCATATAAAAGTTGTCTTATTTCTTCAGAAAAATCATCATTTTCTCTAGCAAAAGCGCAACGTTTAGGTTTATCTTGCAAAGTAGCAATAGTATCCATTAAATCCCTAAACCATTGATCCGCATAATCAGGATTATGTTGTTTTAGCCAAAGATATGCAGCTTCTATTTCTAGTTTGGCATTACCAGTTAATTTAACCTGAAATTCCATGTTTTTGGTGCATTTCTTCAATAAACTGATTGAGAGATTGTGTATTACCTGTTGCTATATCTTCCAATCCTTTCTTTATACCGATGAGAGTTTCTAACTTTTCCAAAGTATCAAGTAATTGTTGATAAGCAACAGCATCTTGTACCACTAATTCTGCTTTCCCGTTAACTGTTAAAACTATAGGATTTCCAGTTTCTTTCATCTGACTAATCAGTTCATTCGTATTGCGTTTAAAGGTTGAGAGTGACTGAATATCTCGACTTAAATTAATCATGAGAATTACTCCGCACTAAATTTGCGTCTAATTTAATTTTATCACACAAACGTCAAAATTATTGATATTCCATTAATCCATAAGCAAAAATATATCAATTATTTTATTTCTAAAAGTGTTGAATTTTGCAACAGAACTTTATCTATCTGTTGTAAAAGTGATTCTAAATTAGCAGAATTATCTAAAACCACATCAGCACGAGCAATTTTTTCCGCAATAGGTAATTGACTATTAATTCTCGCTGCTGCTTGTTCTGGTGTTAAATTATTTCGTTCTATTAATCTCTCTTTTTGCTGTTGTGGGGAACAAGATACCACCCAAATTTGATTAACTAGATTTTCTAAATTAGCTTCAAATAATAGGGGAATCACTAAAATTAAAGTATTTGCAGATGATTCATTAATAGCTTTAGCAAAACAATCTCTTACATAAGGATGAATTACGCTTTCTACCCAATCACGTTCTTCCGGTTGATGAAAAATAATTTCTCCTAATTTTGTCCTATTTAAATTACCATCACTTAATATGATTTCTCTACCATATTTTTCGGCAATTTGTGACAAAATAGGAGAACGGACAGATACCGCATCTCTCGCATAAATATCTGCATCTAAAATCGGTAAATTGTAAGTTGTCGCTAAATAATTAGCAACTGTACTTTTACCTGTCGCAATTCCACCAGTTAAACCAATTAAGTTTTTAGTCATTGGTTATAATACTAAATTAAGATGAATCTTCATAGAATCAGATTTTAAGATTTATTGAACGCAGATAAACGCAAATAAACGCAGATAAAGAGGGATGAATTAATGGATTTCATGATTCTGTGCCACCTCACATAAGGTTGGTATTAGTCATTAGAAAATTCAGCTATGATTTGTCCATTTAATTATGGCATTTGTTAAACCTTCTAAAGTATATTCTTCTGCTTCAATATCTACTCTCCCAAATACAGTTTGACAAGTTTTTGATGTTTGTGGACCAATGGAAGCTATGCAAACTCTGGCTAAATTTTCAGGATTGTAGGTAAATATATGCGCTGTTAATTGTGAGAAAAATAAAACTGTTTTAGAACTGGCAAAGGTAATAATATCTACAGTATTATTAACTAAAGCATATTCAGCCGCAGGAGGGATACCTTGAGGACAGCAAGATTCATAAGCAGGAACTTCAATTACTTCTGCACCTTTGGCTGTTAATTCCTTTACTAATACTTCTCTTCCACCACTTTCAACTCTAGGAAATAATATCTTTTTACCTGTTAGTGATTCAGGAAAGTTTTCAACTAAGGAATCAGCAACAAAGTTAGGAGGAATAAAATCAGCTTGGATATTTTGTTTTTGTAAACTTTGGGCGGTTTTTTCCCCAACAACAGCAATTTTCACACCAGCTAAAGCATTTTTATCTTGACCGGATTTTTCTAATCTCTCAAAAAAGTATTCTACACCATTACTAGAAGTGAGAATTAACCAATTAAAAGTTGATAAATGTGAAATTGCCTGATCTAAAGCGTCCCAATTGCTAGGGGGTCCAATTTCTAAAGCTGGCATTTCTATCACATTAGCACCTGCGGAGGTTAAGCGATCGCTAAATTGATGCGATTGTCCCACAGAACGGGTAACTAAAATGGTTTTCCCAGTTAAAGGAGAAAGATTGTAATTCACGGTTGACATTCACTTAATAATTTTTGGTTTCGCGCAAAGGTACAAAGGAGCAAAGACGCGAAGAAGAGATTTTTTATATTACAGGTAATCACGTAATCGCACAACTTCACCAATGACTATAACTGCGGGAGAGAGAGATAAGCCGACGGTTTGTTCGAGAATATTTCCCAGTTCTCCTGTCCAGACTTCTTGACTAGGTGTTCCAGCCCAACGGATAATAGCAATCGGTGTAGAATGAGATTTTCTATATTTTATCAGTTGATGGATTATTTCTGGTAAATTTTTCCCCCCCATCAAAATTACTAAGGTTTCTAAGCTTGCTAATGCTTCCCAATTTAAACTATCTGGTTCATGGGCTGTACAAACTGCAAAACAACGACTAAGAACGTTATCTGTGAGCGGAATTCCAGCTAATAATGGTGCAGCTAATGCAGAAGAAATTCCCGGAACGATTTCAAATTCACAACCTGCATTTTTTAAAGCTACAATTTCTAAAATACAGCGTCCAAATATCAAAGGATCTCCCGATTTTAGTCTAATAACTTGTTTGTTTTCTAAACAATGTTTTACTAATAAATCGTTGATTTCATTTTGGGAAGTGCTGGGTTTACCTCCACGTTTACCAACATCTATTTTTAGGCAATCAACAGGAACACAATCTAATAATTGACTATCAACTAAAGCATCATAAACCAATACCTGAGCAGATGCTAACAGCCGATAGGCTTTAACGGTTAAGTATTCTACATCTCCAGGACCTGCACCAACAAGATACACCTTACCTATTTCTTTAATCATATTTATTGTTGACTTTTAATAATTTACCATTGGGTTTTGATGCGATATATAATACCAATTTAGGATGAGAATAGAATCAGATTTTAAGAATTATTGACCGCAGATAAACGCAGATAAACGCAGATAAAGACGGATGAATTAATGGATTTCCTCTGCCCTAGTAGTCAATACTCACCAAATTTCGCTAGATTAGATCAAGGTACACCTAATAGGAATTTTCAATGTCAGCACAATTGTTACTGGTAGATGACGAACCGGGATTGCGGGAAGCCGTCAAAGAATACTTACAAGAAAGCGGTTTTAGGGTTCAAACTGTCAGTAATGCCCGTGAAGGTTGGGACTGGATGCAAGCAAACACCGCTGATTTGGTCATTTCTGATATTATGATGCCCCAGGTGGATGGCTATCAGTTCCTCAAGCAAATGCGAGATGACCCCCGTTTTCAGGCTCTACCAGTGGTATTTTTAACTGCTAAAGGGATGACAGGCGATCGCATTCAAGGCTATCATGCAGGTGTTGATGCGTATTTACCCAAACCATTCGATCCTGATGAATTAGTCGCCATAGTTGAAAACTTACTAGCGCGTCGCAGCGCCCAAACTCCCTCAACCGGGGAAAACAGCGAAACTCCAAATCTTGCCGATTTGGCTAATCAAATCGCTCAAATTAGAATACTATTAACTCATCGGAGTGCCATATCCCAAACGCCAGCCCCGTTTAAAATAGATTTGACTCCTAGAGAGCAAAGTGTTTTAAATTTGGTAGCAGAAGGATTAATGAATAAAGAAATTGCCCGTCGCTTGGAAACCAGCGTCCGCAATGTCGAAAAATATGTGAGTCGTCTATTTAGTAAAACTGGTACTAATAGCCGCACAGAGTTGGTTCGTTTTGCTTTAGAACATGGTCTAGCAAAGTAAACTACTCTACTTGTGATGAGAGTTACTTGGTAAAAAAATGGTAAAGTGCACCTGGATAATTTTGCTGCCGAGATAGTAACACAATGTCAGACATTTTTACTTGTAATTTTCCTAGCTTGCCAGCATTGAGACGCAAATATTGTAGACGTAATTTTACGTTTACAAGCGAACTCGTTATTAAGAAAAACAGGTAAAGGTTAACTTTTCCAACTCAATATTGAAAAATCTGAATTAGACTGGTCACTATCAAAAATTACACCAATAACTATTGAATAGTATCAGCTAAATTGCGTAAACGCATCATTTGGCGACGCATTTGTGGGGAGGCTTTAAACTCCGAAATCTCCTGAGCTTTTACAGATGCTTGTAAGGTTTCTAAAAAATCATCAGATCCTTCAGTTAAAGCCTCTAGTAATACTTGTAACAGTTGCTCACGATCACCTAATAGACTCTTTTCCTCAATCAGGCGGAATTTGAGGTGAATTTCACACTCATAAACACCTACTTCTGGATTATTTATTTGGCGTGGTAATGCTTTAGAGTTCATAGTTTTGAGGATTCCTTTAGTTAGTGGTCATCCGGGTAGGGTTCTAAATCTTCAGAAAAATTTCTTATACTTTCTTTGTACTTTTGTGAATCCAAAGTTTTTGAAGATCAGAATTTTTTCTCATCCATAAAACTGGCATCTTATTTTACTCCCCCTGTTTTTTTTAGTTAGATTCTACTATTTTTTGGTGTTTCTTTCCTATTTATGGCATGTCCGAGCCATAAACTATTATTCAATTTCTGAGATGTCATACCATGAAGTTTTTGTAAAGAACTGATTAGACCTTGTTAAAGGTTTTTACATCAACTTGTTAAAAACGTCAAGAAATATTATTTTTTTTACTTTTCTCGGATGAGAACAATTAAGCATTTGTACTGAAGATGCTCCTTTGATAAATGCAATTTATAACTGTAGGAAAATTGACTAACTGGAAGAAAATCTAGTGAAGTCACTACAAGATGAGTACATTTACATCAGAAAAAATCAGAATCAGTCAAAAAATCAGAAAATTTTTTGTGAATTATTACATACATGAGACGGAATCAATTTAGAAGAATATGGCACATTCCGGGTAAATGAGATCCGAACTTAAAATCACAGCCCAAACACCAGTCCTGCTTCTGACTGCGCCCATCTGTCCTAATTTTAGACTTTCGCCGTCATTTTTGCTGTAAGCTCAAACATAGCAGTTAAAATAATTGCAGTGTAATTCAGCTAAATTCTTACACCCAAATTTATGGATAACCTGATGCTGCTCAAGTCCACAACCCGCCATGTTCGCATTTTTGCGGCGGAAATGGACAAAGATGAACTGATTCCGAGTAATCAAGTTTTGACACTAGATATTGATCCAGATAACGAATTTAACTGGAACGAAGATGCTCTGCAAAAAGTTTATCGCCAGTTTGATCAATTGGTAGAAGCGTCTAGTGGCGCGGATCTAACAGATTATAACTTACGCCGTATTGGTTCAGACTTAGAGCATTATTTGCGATCGCTTCTTCAAAAAGGCGAAATTAGCTATAATCTCTCCAGTCGGGTTACTAACTACAGTATGGGATTACCCCAAATTGCCGTAAGTAATAATCAATAACCGGAATACATATCTACCTAGTAGTTCGTCAAATTTATTTTGACGGGTAATGATCGGAAAAAACTTCTGTTTTTCCCTCCCCTACTCCCCCTGCCCCTCTTCTGCCCCTGCTTGCCTTTCTTTACCCGTCATTTTTGGATTGACAGACTACTAGTACACTGCGGCGTAAATAAAGCAACCATATTCAATCGCCAAAAAGCCTACTGTATATTAGTTTTGACTTTTGACTTTTGACTTTTGACTTCCGCCCTGCGGTACTAGCCTTGGCGAATTATATTCGCCAGCTATGTCAAGTTTTAATGACAGGTGGAGAATTAGTTCTGCTATTGCTACATATTCCCATAACAATAAAAGTTATGATGAGCCTGTGGGTTGCCAAAAATATGCGCGGTAGCAACTAAGACACGAAATACTCTGGAAAAAAATGCCAATTGTTGATCGGTGGGAAAACTATGGAAAATGATGCGGTAACGCTCTGCTGCCCAAATGAATATTGTCAATCTGCTAATCCCCTCACCCACAAATTTTGCCAGCAGTGTTCCACTCCTTTACCTAAGCGTTATTTGTGGGCTGTGGGCAATGATCTCAACTTTGGTGATCCCGGATCTATTTTAGACGATGGGAGCAATCGCTATTTAGTTATTAATAAATTCATACTTTTAGATATCAAACCTGGGTTATTGCCCCAAATACCAGAGTTAGATGATTTAGGAAAAATTAGACCTTATCTGAAATTAATTCCCTATCGTCTCCACATACCACAAGTTTATGGAATTCTCAATTTAGGTAACGGGCAGAGCAAAACAGAAATATTACTATTAGAAAGACCACCATTAATAACTGATGCAACCATCACTCAAGCAAATCTATGTAGTAGTTTAGATACTGTTTGGAGTGCAGCTTCATCAATCCGCCAAATTCATTGGCTGTGGCAATTAGCTAATTTATGGCAGCCCCTAGGCATTGAAGGAGTAGCATCTAGCCTTCTAGACTCTTATCTATTAAGGGTAGAAGGGGTATTAATTCGCTTACTGGAATTGCGTTTTGATGGAGAAACCCCCCCGACATTATCCCAATTGGGAGAATTTTGGCTGAAACTGCTCAAAAATGCCAAACCAAATATTGCCCCATTTATTCAACAAGTATGTGAATTTCTAATTCAGGGGGACATTAACTCATCTGAACAATTAATCAAAGTTTTAGATCAAGGATTAAACCAATTAGAAAAATCTCAAACAACCACTATCACAATCTATACTAAAACAGACTCAGGCCCCAGCCGCCCACGCAACGAGGATGCTTGTTATCCCCCCAATGATACTTTAATCATTAAACCACTTCAGCATAACGCTCTAGCAGTTGTTTGTGATGGTATTGGTGGACATGAGGGCGGTAATGTGGCTTCTAATCTCGCAATTGAAACTATTCAAAAACAAGTCAAAGAACTGACTTCAGTTGCTGACGACAACATAGATCCTTCCATGCTACTTTCTGATTTAGAACGAGCAGTAGCAACCGCCAATGACAAAATCAGCCAGCGTAACGATAGCGAACATCGTCAAGGACGACAACGCATGGGAACAACTATTGTCATGGCTTTACCTATCGCCCATGAGATATATATTACCCATGTCGGTGATAGTCGTGCCTACTGGATTACCCGCCATAGTTGTCATCAAGTTACTTTAGATGATGATGTCGCGTCCCGTGAAGTCCGTTTGGGCTATGCTCTCTACCGGGAAGCATTGCAACACAGTGGTTCTGGCTCCTTAGTTCAGGCTTTGGGAATGAGTAAAAGTACCTCACTACATCCTACCTCTCAACGCTTTATTATTGACGAAGATGCTGTTTTTTTACTCACATCCGATGGTTTGAGCGATTTTGACCGAGTAGAAGAATCTTGGGAAACAGAAATATTGCCTCTCCTCTCTGGAAAAACAAGTATAGAAAATGTTGCCCAAAGATTAATAGAAATTGCTAATACTAAAAATGGACATGATAATGTTACTATTGCCTTAATACATTACAATGTCAAATACTCTGAACCAGATATAAGAATTACAGCGGATATTTCTCATCTTTTAGCTGACACAGAATTATATTCATCAGATGATCCAAACAATGGTGAGAGTTTTATTAATAATCAAAAAACTCAAGTTATTTCCGAAAATAAAACTATCAAACTTCCCCAAATACCATTACAGTTGTTTGTTATTTTGGGATTAACGTTATTATCTGGTTTATTGGGATATTGGTTTAAACTTCAATTCAAATCACCAACAATAATAATTTCTTCTCCGACTCCTTTTTCCAGTCAGCCTCCACCTTCGACTATACAAAGAACTTTAGATAATCTCTCTCCTAATTGGGTGATTCAAGCTAATAGTTCCATAACTTTAAATAACCAACCTTTTCCCGCTGAAAGTTTTTTCCAAGTTATAGAGAAAAAAACTAATCCTAATAATGAAAATAATCCAGATGTGCGTTTGCGCCTCTGTGAAAAATCCAATCCTGCCTTAGAAACTTCTCAAATAGTCCAACTTAACTTTTCCGAACTGCAAGATCTAGGGAAGGATATTTCTATTTTACAATCAAATCAACCTAGTCCTTGTCAATAGGTGACAGGTATAAATTTTCCCACTAACAACT
>NZ_VIKZ01000029.1:56685-73048 GCF_009711985.1 Dolichospermum sp. UHCC 0260
ACAACTAACAACTGACTAATGACTAAATTCGCTACTTCTGTCTAGAATATCTGTATCTGTGTTTTGAACGTTTAGTTTCTACCAATCCATGTCCAGCCCGAATTTGGCAATGCCTTCGGCGAGTATAGCGATCGCCCGTCTAGTGAATACTGGCACAGATCACTTCGCCATTTGGGTAGTCCAAGCACCATATCCCAGTGGTTATGTTCTCCGTGATTGTGTTTTCTCCGCTGAACTTAATCAGGTTTGGCGAGATTGGCAGCAAATGTTTGCTGGTCATAGTCTATTAGATGTTACGTCCGGTTCAACATCTCCATTAGTTAATGGCTTACCCTTAGCTGTAATTTCACCTGCTGAAGGTCAAAATACAAGTCCCTATAGTAGTCGTTTGATGCAATCCTTGGGCATCAATTTATGGCGATGGATATTTGATGGAGCGATTTTGAGTAGTTGGGAACGGAGTCGGGGGATGGCCATGGGTCAACAGACTCAATTACGCTTTCGGTTAGAAATTCGTGATCCTGATCTGATTGCCTTACCTTGGGAAATTATGCAGCCAGAAGCCGGACAATCAGCCATGTCTCTTTCCCAGGATATTTTATTTAGTCGCACCATCCGTGAAGTTGAACCTCTGCCAGAATTGCGAACCGACCGGGCTGTAAATATTCTGTTGGTGTTAGGACATGATCATAAATTACAACTAGATCAGGAAGCATCTTTACTGAAAAAAATCTTGTTAGCAGGTCCTCCTGTGGGCAAAACTGCCGCTGGCTATGCACCTTGTACAGTAAAGACATTGGTACAACCGACGAAGACAGAGTTAATTCAAGAGTTAGAAACTAAAGTTTATAATGTGTTTTTTTATGCCGGGCATGGACTACCAGATCCAGATGGAGGCTCATTATTTTTAGGAAATGAACTCAAAATTAATGGGATAGAATTAGCTCAAGTCTTAACGCGGACAGGGATAAAATTGGGAGTTTTTAACGCCTGTTGGGGAGCGCAACCAGCAGCAACTAATCACCAAGCTATCCCTGCTAGTAGTTTGGCAGAAGTGTTAATTCGTCATGGTGTGCCAGCGGTGTTAGGAATGCGTGATCAAATTGCTGATGCAGAAAGTTATAGTTTTATTCAAACTTTTGCTGCTAATTTGCGATCGCGTAAATTAATTGATGAGGCGGTAGCAGCAGCTAGACAAGAACTGTTGACACTGTATAAATTCAATCAACCAGCTTGGACTTTACCAGTTCTCTACCTCCATCCTGATTTTGATGGAGAACTGATTAAAGGCGTAGATGAAGGAGTTACAGAACTACCAGAGCCGGCAATTTCTGGCATAGCTACCCCGGTGAATACAGCTTATTTGCGATGCCTAGGGCGGGCAAAGCCATCACTGTCACCAGGGGAGAAAACTTGGTTATTACGTCCCGGTGTTACCCGCATCGGTCGCACGAAAGATAATGATATTGTGATCCCCGAACTTTACATTTCTAAACGGCACGCGGAAATTTTATGTCGGCATACTCTCAATGAAACTACATCAATGATTACTTATTACCTACAGGATTTCTCTACCTATGGGACTACCTGGTATTTAAGCCCCAATGGTTGGCAACAAATTCTGCGGGAAGAAGTGGCTTTAACATCGGGAATGCAGTTAATGTTTGGCAGTTCTCAAGGTGACATTTGGGAATTTATCACAGAAGAATGCAGTAAGAGTCAGGATTGAAAACCGTTGAATTTGATTTACCTGCAACCTGCTGGATTAAAATTTATTGAGATGATGTTTATTTCCATGATTTTACGGAAATCCAATTCTTCAGGTTGTAGCTGTCAACAAGAACAATGAATTAATAGGGAAAAGAACATGAAAAACCAACCTAAGGATTTAAATATTGTGAATATTGTCCCATCGAATCTGGATTTAGAATTTATAGAAGCACTACTAGAACCTGAAGATGCTACTTATCCCTGGAATTTGGCTGATGAATCGTCAGAAGCTTATTTTCAGCATCTAGAACTACAATTTGGTTTGCAGGATTTCACCGACGCGGAACTGATCACCAGTGCCGATAATTTTTATCAAAACTTAGATATAATTTGGGATCAAGTTTCTGTTATTGAAAATAACAACATTAGTAAAAATACAGTTAATTATCTGCGGTCAGCTTTGCAAAATGCTTTTTCGGTTATGCCTGAAGTTTTACTCACGGCAATTGCTCAAAAAGCTGCTGAAGTTTCTATTCTTGAAAAATCAGCTAGTGAGAAATTAGTGGAATGTGTCCAGGCTTTACTACCCAGTTGGGAAATGGATGATCTGTTAGTTTTAGCTCGTCCTTTTGCCTATGCAATGCGAAGTAGTGAACCACAAACATTGACATCTATAATTAGAGATTTTGAACATCGAGATTGGGCAAATTTATCAGAAATAGAACAAGCAAAAATTACTTTAGCGATCGCTGATTATGCCCTCCAACATCTCTCAAAATCTGATTTTTAAACTTAGTTTTAACTCTGTTCCCTGTCTCTGCTATCTGCTATTTTGGGTCGAGAAACCGGGTTGCAAAGTTTTTTGATCTTGTTGGTGATAATACCCTGGCTTTGAGAATGGCTGCCATGAGAAAAGCATAGGACAAAACACCAACTACCACCAAGAAAAAAGCATTAATCGAACCTGTGGCATTCCATAAAGCGTGAAGTGCAGAAGCACTCAAATAACCCACAGAGAGAATTTGCTTTCCTTTCAGGGGTTTTAACACAGCCAAACCAACAAAATAGCCTAAGTATCCACTGTAGGCCATGTGTCCAGCCACAGAACCTAAAATGCGGGGAATAAGTAACTGTAAACCCACTGATTGACTAGAATTTTGAGAAATTAAGGGAACATATTGACCAAGGGTTTCTAGTAAGGTAAAGCCGACAGCGGAAGCTGTACCCAGGAGAATGCCATCTAAGGGTTCCCAAACCCCAATCCGTTCTCGCCAAGGTGAAGGTAAGGAATTTCCAATCCAATATGCCCCTAATACTGGTAGTATTTTCAGCAACTCCTCCATTAACCCCGCCCCAAAAAACATCCGTACGAATAATTCGGTGAAGGTAATACCATCTGGAGATGTAGTATCTAAAGTCCCAGGTAAGATATCTCGGAATACTTTGATGAATAAATCTAATAGAGGACTCAGCAAAATTAACATTGTACTCAGTGCCGCAGCTATGAGTACCCACCAAGGCTTAGATTTACCACACAATTGATAAACGAAGTAGTAAGCCGCAAAAGCGATATAAGATCCAACAATTACTTGATTGGCTTGAGGATGACCCACACTAGCAAACATTAACACCACAAAAACTACCGTGAGGATTCCTGGGATCAGGTAGGCTTTGCGAGTTAAATCCTTACCAGTAGAGATAATAGGAAACAATTGTGTGAAGCTTACAGAATCCTGCTTTGATGACAGACTTTGGTTATTGATAGATGATAATACTGTCGCTTTACTCACATTAATTATCGTTTTTTGAGCAATAACTTCATACTCAAAAATAAATTGTGGTCCATCAGAGCCAAGGGAAATGCAATCGCCTAAATGTAATTCTTGACATCCTTTTAAGTGTTCTCCATTTAAAAAAGTGCCATTGGCGCTATTTAAATCACAAATTACCCAGCTACAACCGCTATTGGTCACTAAAGAAAGGGGACGAACTACCGCATGACGACGAGATACCATCCGGTATATCATGGCATCCAAGACAATTTGGCAGATGGGGTCACGTCCAATTACCATTTCTTTACCAGGAAGCAACGAGTAGCGAGATGCTGACTCGGAAACTTCGACCTTACTGGACACCAACCGCAGAAATGCATTCTGTGTTGCGTTTTTGCCTGTCATCGAGTTACTGAGTGTGTCTAAACAAATTCTCTGGCTGATGCCACGCTATCAGATTTTGTGGTAGTAGAGTTAATTTTCGCCATATTCACGGCCGCACCACCTCTGAATATACCATAGCTTCTCTAACCATTACTCCCATTCAAAATACAAAATTGAAAAAAATAATAGATTAATAGCAATAATCCGCATTTAATTCCCTTTTTGAGAATTATTACTCCGAATTATCAAATAACTAATTGATAAAGAAAGAATCGCAATACCTAAACCGATAATTTCGATACCTTCAGTAACTTTCACGTCAAGAATAATAATTTTTCTGGCAATAGCAATTAAAGAAGTAACAATAACTAGTTCAACTTGTAAAACTTGCTTTTTGAGATAGCCAGTAATATTTTCTAGTATTTCTAAAGCAATTAAAACATTGAGAAATAAACCGAAAGTTTGAAACAATGTCTTGCTAAAACTACCTTCTTGTGGAGAAAGTATTTCCTTAAAAATAAATATTGCTAAATCACCAAGTGTTGCAAGAATTACTATTACCATAAGTAGAGATAGTAATTTTGCAACTATTACCTCAATAACTTCAATCATGTGCATGAAGCTTTTATCACTGGTAAGTTCTAGAAAGCTTTTAATGAATTTTCTCATTTGATCCTCCTTGATTAAAATTAATTTGGAAATTACGAAGATAAAACAAAAATCCTGTAGATAAATCTCAAGGATAAAAAAGCATAATATATTTTCTCTTTTCACAAACTTTGCAGTTTAAGAAAGTGCTTTTCAAAGTAATATAGGACTGATATTTGATTTTGGAAATATCCGTAGGGTGGGCATTACCCACCGGATAATACTTGAATTTTTATGGCTACGCCACGCAAACTATCAAATATCATTGACAGTTCCTATAGTTTATCACTTGTATTTTAAAATTAATCCTGATCATGATTTAAGAATTGAGGTATCTAAAAAAATAATCATAACTATTGATGATTAACTATAGGTTAAATTGTGAATTCCTCATTTATGAATATAGTTAAAAGCTTACCATTGTCAAGACTAAATGGAAACTTAGTTTTACCACGACGTGATGCCTTTGGCGATCACTGCGATCGCATTTCTAGCCACTGATTATCAACAATACCTAAAGTAGCAGCATTACGTAGATGAATCTCAATGTTCCAAAATTGTGCGCCTGTACAGTATACTAATGATTAAACTGCATCATATACAAAACTTAATCATAAAACAATTAAATTCAAAATCTGACACAATCTATTACTCAAAAATTAACACTGGAGTAATAAACAGACATCACAAAACTAAAAAATGCTACAATAAATAACATACCTGAATATCATTTACATTTTTCTGGAGGAAATATTATGTTATCAACAGAACTTCAACAAGAATCCATGATCAGCAGAATTGAGAAAATTGTGGCTATTTTAATGGAAGAACGTCCTTTGTTTAAAGAAGAACTGAATGATGAGGAAATGATTCAGCATTTATGTAACATATTTCAGAAAAATTTATCTATTGAGGAGTTTAATATTATGGAAGATCAAGACTTAAAAAAACGTTGTAGCGGTATTTTGTCTGTAGAAATGCTGTCAGGATTGTTAGATGATTTAACTCCTGAACAAATAGCTATTTTTGACGAAGCAGTTAAAAGGAAATAAAAAATGACTTATTTATTAGATACCAACATAGTTTCTTTTGCTATCAAAAATAATCTCATAATTAAGGCAAGATTAGAAGAATTACGTTCACAAGAAGAATTAATATCTATTAGTTGCATTACTTATTTTGAGGTTAAAAGAGGTTTGTTTGCAGTAAAAGCAAGTAAACAATTAGAAAGATTTGATGATTTTTGTAAGGATTTTCAAATCATTTTCTTGGATGATTTAGCGATTTTAGAAAAAGCGGCAGAAATTCATGCAAATCTCAGGTTAAGAGGATTACCAATCCAAACAGAGGATATTTTAATTACTGCAACTGCTATTATTAAAGATTTTATTCTTGTTTCTAATGATAGTGATTTATTGAGAGTTGAAGGATTAAGTTTAGAAAATTGGTTACTAAACAAAAAATAGATCCCCGACTTCTTAAAGAAGTCGGGGATCTGAGGATTAGGTATTTTAAATTGAGCTACTTAACTCACAGGTTCTAACTGTAAACTCGTTGCTTCTTCCTTCCACTCATGTTTCTGAAATTCTGCTAATTCTGCTTCTATTTCTGCCTTTACCTCATGACGGAACTTGAAAAAATGTTCACCTGTACCCAAAGCAATTAAATAATCATATAATAGATGAGGTTTTTGCCGTGCCATTGTTATTAATTGCTGCCAAAAAACAAACCGTGTAGAACGGAGCATTCCCTGTCGCCAACAAATAGACATTAAAAATTGAAACTCTGGTTTTGTTAAAGTCCGTTGATATTTAGCTCGCCAACCTTCCATCATCATAAAATGGCGAAAAGTCCGTTTCAGGTATGGCATAGGTTCATACAAATTCCAAAAAGCATCAATAAACTCCTCCGCAATTTCCGACATTGGCCGAGTGGGAACAAAATTCATTAAGGCTTTTTGAGAACCAAAAAATTCACCCAAACCATCCCTTAACCGTCCTTCTTTTTGCAAGCGAGTCCACATAGCTGTATTGGGTAATGCTTGCAATAAGTTAAGATGAGCTTGGGGAATACAAGTTGCTTCCACAAACTCTTGAATCCGTTTACCTGCGCCTGGTTTTTCCCCATCAAATCCTAAGATAAAACCAGACATGATTTGTAATCCGGCTTTGGTAATTTTATGGCAAGATTCAACTAAGGAACTGCGAGTATTTTGTGGTTTATTAATTCCTACTAGACTATCTACGTCAGGAGTTTCAATTCCCATGAATACCTGGACAAAACCAGCTTTTACCATTAATTCTAGTAACTCATCATCTTCAGCTAAATTCAAAGAAGCTTCTGTTAATAAAGCAAAAGGATAATTACGTTCTTCCATCCAGGGAATTAATGCCCTTAAAAAGACTTTAGCATTGCGTTTATTGCCAATAAAGTTATCATCAACAATAAACACATAACGCCACCAACCCATCTTATATAAAACTTCTAATTCCGCCAGAATTTGCTCAGGTGTTTTTGTGCGGGGTTTGCGGCCAAAAAGGGTAATAATATCGCAAAATTCACATTGGAATGGGCAACCACGGGAAAATTGCACCGTCATTGCTATATAAGCATCTAAATCTAATAAATCAAACCGAGGTGAGGGAGTTGTGGTGACATCTGGTTTTTCTGTGGCGCGGAAAATCCCCTTTTCTTCTCCCTTTTCTAAAGCTTCTACAAACATGGGAAGAGTGATTTCCCCTTCATCTAAAATTAAATAATCTGCGCCTGCTTCGAGGACAAATTCTGGTACAGATGTGGCAAATGGTCCCCCCACTGCGACTTTTTTACCTAACTTTTTGCCTTTTCTAATTAAGTCGCCAAAATCCTGTTTTTGGATAATCATTGCCGAGATGATGACTATATCGCACCATTCCCAATCTGCATCTGTTTCTAGACGGACATTGCGATCGCTCAATCTGAATTCCCAATCACTCGGTAACATCGCTGCAACAGTGATTAAACCTAATGGGGGATTCGTAGCACGTAACCCAGCTAAATCAATGGTTTCCTGATAAGACCAGAATGAATTAGGCATTATCGGCCAGATTAATAAAGCTTTCATTAAGTATATTTCCCTGAGTTGTTTTTGATCAAAACCTATTTAGTCTGAAGTATAAAAGTTAGGTCAGTTGGTTTTTATCTCTCTGGAGGTACAGATTCTTTTAGTTTTATATTTAAGCAACAAAACAGAGTAACAAAGAGGCACTTCAATGGCAGTAAATTCATATATTTCCAGTCCAGAAATCTTCAGGTAGTGGCTCATCAAAATCTTCACTTGTCCAAATAACTCCAGAATGTAATCCTGCTGTGCGAGATTGAGAACTTGAAATTTTTTCGGAAGACATTGATATCAAACGTGCTTGGGGGATGCTACCATCAGTTAAAACAATTTCTTTGCCTGCAAGCACTAGAGATAACAACTCTTTAATACTGATATTGGATTGATTTACATCAATGTTAAGTGGGGGCATAACTAAATAATTTCCTAGTTGTTAATACACCTAATTATTAATTGTAGAAGATGATGAGAAAATGTTTGATCATATTTTCTAACAAACCTCTCCTAATCTACTTAGGACGGTTTTCAGGGGTTTGACTTGACGGTTAGGGTCTATAAAATTGAGCAAGTTCTCGTTACACTGATAATTATGGGTAAGCAGCGCGTTTTGTCGGGAGTTCAACCAACTGGTAACTTACACTTAGGTAACTATTTAGGTGCGATTCGCAACTGGGTAGAAATTCAAGACCAGTATGAAAATTTCTTTTGTGTGGTAGATTTACACGCCATCACTGTACCGCATAATCCCGCCACTTTAGCGGCTGATACTTACAATATTGCTGCATTATATTTAGCCTGTGGCATTGATTTACAGCATTCTCACATCTTTGTCCAGTCTCACGTTTCCGCACACAGTGAACTGACTTGGTTGCTAAATTGCATTACCCCTCTGAACTGGTTGCAAGATATGATCCAGTTTAAGGAAAAAGCCGTTAAACAAGGGGAAAATGTCGGTGTTGGTTTGTTAGATTATCCCGTACTCATGGCGGCGGATATTCTCCTTTATCAAGCTGATAAAGTGCCAGTAGGCGAAGATCAAAAGCAACATTTAGAACTAACGCGAGATATCGTCAATAGGTTTAATCACCAATTTGCGAAAAAAGCACCTGTATTAAAATTACCAGATCCTTTAATTAGAAAGGAAGGTGCAAGGGTGATGAGTTTGACAGATGGAACCCGGAAAATGTCAAAATCAGATCCTTCAGAATTAAGTCGGATTAATATTTTAGACTCACCAGAGGAGATTACTAAGAAGATTAAACGCTGTAAAACTGATTTAGTGAGGGGTTTAACCTTTGATGATTCAGAACGCCCAGAATGTCATAATTTATTAACTCTGTATACCCTACTGGCTGGAAAAACCAAGGAAGAGGTAGCGGTTGAATGTGCAGATATGGGTTGGGGACAATTCAAACCTTTATTGACAGAAACGGCGATTCATGCTTTACAGCCAATTCAAACTAAATATCAGGAGGTAATGGCGGATAAAGGCTATTTGGAGTCAGTGTTGCGAGATGGTGGCGAGAAAGCCAGAGCGATCGCTAATCAAACTTTAGCAGATGTTAAAGCTGCTTTGGGTTTCACTGTTCCTCTTTAAGGTTTAAGCTTTTAGGTGTCTGATGTTTTACCTTATTAGCAAACCGAAATTATAATGTTATGCCGGATACCCATAGCCTTAGTGCTTTTAATAACTTCCGTAAAGCCGCCCTTGCAGGTGAATTTTTAATTACCGCCGAAGTTGCACCTCCCAAGGGAGGAGATCCAGTCCAGATGCTTGCAATGGCGGCGACTCTTAAGGGAAGGGTTCATGCTGTCAATATTACTGATGGTAGCCGTGCCGTAATGCGGATGTCTTCGTTGGTAGCCTCGGTAATTTTATTGCAAAATGGGATTGAGCCGATTTGTCAATTTGCTTGCCGCGATCGGAATAGAATCGGATTACAAGCAGATTTAATGGGCGCTCATGCTTTGGGTATCCGCAACATTTTAGCTTTAACTGGCGACCCTGTAAAAGCAGGAGATCATCCTCAAGCAAAAGCCGTTTTTGATTTAGAAGCTGTGCGGTTATTGCAGTTAATTAGAAACATGAATCGGGGCGTTGATTTTAATGAGAAACCTCTCACTGATGGCGCATTAGATTTATTTGCCGGTGCAGCGGTAGATCCTCAATCTCAAAGTTGGTCAGGTTTACAAAGTCGGTTTGAAAAGAAGATAGTAGCCGGGGCGCAATTTTTTCAAAGTCAATTAATTACTGATTTTGAAATATTAGAAAAGTTCATGGATAAAATTGCTGTAGGTTACAATAAACCAATTTTGGCGGGAATTTTTCTGTTGAAATCGGCAAAAAATGCCCAGTTTATTAATAAAGCTGTTCCCGGTGTGAATATTCCTGAACACATTATTGAGAGGTTAGCAAAAGCGAAACATCCTCTCGAAGAAGGAATGAAAATTGCCGCCGAACAAGTGCAGATTGCGCGAGGATTGTGTCAGGGTGTGCATCTGATGGCGGTAAAGCGGGAAGATTTGATTGCACCGATTTTGGATTTAGCGGGGGTCGAAAAGGTTAGTTAGCCTATAGGGGTAATTCATGAATTACCCCTACTAAATTAGGATGATCAAATTTAGCTGCGTAACAGCTTACAGTTTTGAAAACCAGCAAATTCAGTTTTGTCCAAACATTGAGAACGCAAAACATTGATGAAAACGTAAATTAGCTTTCTCCTTTTGTAGTCATTGATAACTTCCCATTTATCCTCCAATACCATGCAAATATATTGCAGTCAACAACACATAAATAATGGTAGTCATCGTTTTTGTACTCATTGCGGTGAAGCATTACCTTTGAGTGTGGGACAAGTTATTGATAATCGTTATGAAATTGCGCGAATATTGGGACAAGGTGGTTTTGGCCGCAGTTATTTAGCGATTGATCGGCAAAAATCTCGTAAAACCTGCGTTTTAAAGGAATTTGCCCCCAATATTGTCAAACCGCAGGAGTTAGAAAAAGCAAAGGAACTGTTTGAACGAGAAGCAAATGTCCTGAAAAAAATCCAACATCCCCAAATTCCGCGTTTTCACGCTTCTTTTCAGGCAAAAATTGGGACTAAGGATTTTTTCTTTTTGGTGCAAGATTATATTGAGGGTGATAATTATGACCAGTTATTTACACAGCGTCAAAGTCAGGGAAAGTCTTTTAGTGAAGAGGAGATTATTAATTTACTGCACAATATTCTCCCAATTTTGACTTATATTCATTCTCTAGATATAGTTCACCGCGACATTTCCCCGGATAATTTGATTTTACGCCAAAGTGATAATTTACCTGTGTTGATTGATTTTGGTGGTGTCAAACAGTTACCAGCTGATCAGGGTTTTTGGCGGACACAATTGGCTGTAAATGCAACTTTATTAGGTAAAAAGGGATACGCACCTGAAGAACAGTTACTTCAGGGAAAAGTCTATAAAAGCAGTGATTTTTATTCTCTAGCAGTGACGGCTTTAGTATTGATCACGGGGAAAGAACCAAATTTACTTTATGATAGCTATAATGGCGTTTGGTTTTGGGGTAAGGAAATTAAGGTTAGCCCCAAATTAGAGGCTGTCTTCAAAAAGATGTTGGCATATAAACCGAGCGATCGCTATCAAAAAGCCGAACAAGTTATTAAAGATTTACCTTTACCATCTCTTTCATCTACACCACAGATTATGCAAACTCCTACCAATAATCCCCATCCTTATATTACTAAGTTAAAAACAGAGGTGGTAGCACCAGGTATAAAACGCGCTCGGACTCTTCATAGTGGTGTCCACAACAAAACGACATTATTTGTCCAGAAAATACCGATGCCAATATGGTTGCGGCCTTTTACTGTTAGCTTTATTATGACTACGGGAATCTTGTTAACAGGCGCTGGTGTATTCGCTTTAGGAAATTTTGCAGTTAAGGGGATAACATCAATTACAGTTCCTCAAATTGAAGTTCCTCAAATTCCATCTATTAATAATTCTGGAAATGGGAATAATGGTAAACGCAGTATTCAGCAAATTTCCAGTCGTGTGCAAAAGCTAGAAATTTCTGCGAATTTTTTTAATAATACAGTTAATGAAGTTTTCTATACCCAAAAACCAGAATTAAATAAACGTCAGTTAACTGAGAAACCGGCAGATGCTGCTTTGCGGGAACAATGGAATCATGTTGCAGATCAGTTGTTAAATAATATAGAAAAGGCTAATTTAAGTGAAACTGCTAGAAAGAAAATAGGTAGTTATAGTCAACAAGATTCTCAACGCTGGGAACAACTTGCTAAAGCTGGAAGATTGGGTAAGTATAAATCTTTCCAGGATTTACGCGCAGATACATATCAGACTTTTGAGCCATTGTTTCCTGGTCAAGAACGTGGGAAACTAAATCAAAAAACTTTTCTGCAAATTTGGTATGCGATCGCATCTGATAAAGTAGAGAATAAGTAATAGGTAATGGGTAATTTTTCAGAACTGACAACTGACAACTGTACGGGCGAAGCATTTGGAGAACTATTTTTGGCAATGACCGATAATTTATCTTGCAAATGCTTCGCCCCTACTAACAACTGACAACTGACCAATGACTAATATTTATTGTTCTCAAGGGCATCAAAATCCGTCTGGTAGTAGGTTTTGTCTCCAATGTGGAGACAAAATTGCTAATGTACCAACATCTGGAAATCAGGGGATTCAACCAGGGCAAACTTTAGGCGATCGCTATGTTATTATTCGACAAATTGGCCAAGGAGGATTTGGCAAAACTTATTTAGCAGAAGATATTAACCGCTTTCGAGAAGCTTGTGTTTTAAAAGAATTCTCTCCCCAAGTACAAACTCGTTATGTTCTTCAAAAAGCAGAAGAACTTTTTCAACGAGAAGCAAGTGTTCTTTATAAATTACAACATCCTCAAATTCCCCGGTTTCGGGAACTATTATGCCTTAATTTCCAAGGGAAAGAAAGTCTTTTTTTAGTTCAAGATTATGTAGATGGTGAAACTTATAATTCTTTGTTAAATAGTCGTAAAAAACAGGGTTTAAAATTTACAGAAGCAGAAATTTACCAGTTATTACAGCAAATTTTACCAGTATTGGCATATATTCACTCCCTTGGTGTTATTCATCGTGATATTTCTCCTGATAATTTAATGCTTCGTAGTAGTGATCAATTACCTGTGTTAATTGATTTTGGAGGTGTTAAACAAGTAGCCGCAACCGTCGCTTCTCAATATTACCAAACAGGGGCAATTGCCTCTCCTATCAATGGCACATTATTGGGAAAAATAGGATTTGCACCACCAGAACAAATGCAAACAGGTGTGGTGTCTACCAGCAGTGATTTATATGCCTTAGCTGTGACAATGTTAGTTTTACTGACAGGTAAACAGCCCCAGGAATTAATTGATACTTATAATTTTAGTTGGCAATGGCGGCGGGAAGTCAGTCTCAGTTCCGCATTTGGACAAATTATAGATAAAATGTTATCACCAGTTGCAAGCAATCGCTATCAAACAGCCCGTCAACTTCTCCAAGTCCTGAACCCTCAAAGTGTTAGCTATCAGCAAACTCAACCCCCCACATCTGCAACTGTTGCTGTTTCTCCTCCCAAAACCCCAACCCCAGTTCCTGAACCTGTAATTATTCCCACTCCTCCCCAACCAGGTATTTGGACAGGAACAAATGTTTTGATTCTCGTCTTTGTCTTGACTATTGGGAGTTATTTATATTGGCAGAAATTTAAAACCCCGACCAATAATTTACAGGGAAATAACTCGACAATTATATCTAGTCCCAATCCCACGGAAATAATAAAACCCCAAATTAATTTTTCACCAGAGGAAAGACAACGCAAACAAAAATTGAGCGATAGCCGTGAAGAATTAGGTATCAATTATAAATTTTATGTTACACTCGTAAATCAAGTTTTTCGGGACAAAAATCCCAATTTAAAAGGGCGTATTCTTAGCGATAGTCCAGAAGATGAAAATTTACGGGCAGAATGGGATAAAACCGCTGCTGAAGTTCTAGAAAAGCTATCTGCAATCACTTCTGACTCTCGCCGTCAACTGGGCAATTATACTGGAAATGAACGCGCAATCTGGCAATTTAAAATTAATAAAATCAACGTTGGTAGTCGGTCTTTATATGATTTAGGTGATGCAGCTTTTTTACATGAATTTCCTGAACAAAAGGGTAAAAGTTTTATTAAACAACCCATTGGACAAGTTTGGTACGCATTTGTCAATGATCAATTTAACGCTATTCTTGATAAAAGCATATTTGAAAAAATCGTCTTTCCTGAAGGTGCTACCGGGAAAACAGTGAATGGAAGTTTGCAACCAGGAAGAGGTAAAGTTTTTATTGCTGGACTAGCCAAAGATCAAAATATGGAAGTTAAGCTAGAAGCAAATTCAAAAGTTTTATTATCAATTTATTCTCCTTCTGGGAAAAACCCATTGCTAGAAGATTCTCAAAAACGGACGATATCTGCAACATTATCAGAAAAAGGATTTTATGAATTTGTTGTTGTTTCCACAGCCTCAGAACCGGTAGATTATCAACTGACCGTAACAGCAGAAAATCCACCAGAACCTGAACCCACAGAAACGCCCTCACAAACCCCAACGGAAGAACCAATTCCGACGGAAACACCCACACCTGAAGGTAATTATTGACACTCTCAGGGCTAAAGCCCCTGAGTTTCCCACTTACCGCCAGATATTATAATTATAATTAGCGAGGTATCTCCACAGATTGAGGAAAATCAAGTGAGTTTATTAAAAGATCAGGTTGCAATTGTCACAGGTGCATCAAGAGGAATTGGCAGAGCGATCGCTATCCAACTAGCATCCCAAGGCGCAAAAGTAGTTGTTAACTACGCTAGTTCTAGCACCGCAGCAGATGAAGTAGTAGCAGAAATCACAGCAGCAGGAGGAGAAGCCATTGCCCTCCAAGCAGATGTTTCTCAAGAAAATCAAGTAGATACACTCATTAAAACCACCTTAGAAAAATTCCAGCGCGTGGATATCTTAGTCAACAATGCAGGTATTACCCGTGACACCCTGCTATTAAGAATGAAATTAGAAGAATGGCAAGCAGTCATAGACCTTAACTTAACTGGTGTATTTCTATGTACAAAAGTAGTCAGTAAAATTATGCTTAAACAACGTTCGGGGCGAATTATTAACATCGCTTCCGTCGCCGGACAAATGGGCAACCCTGGACAAGCCAACTACAGCGCAGCCAAAGCTGGAGTAATTGGCTTTACCAAAACCGTTGCCAAAGAACTTTCTTCCCGTGGCATCACTGTCAATGCCGTTGCCCCCGGTTTCATTACCACCGACATGACTAGTGATATTAAAGCTGACGGCATCCTGCAATATATCCCCCTGGGGCGTTTTGGTAAACCAGAAGAAATTGCTGGCATGGTGCGCTTTTTAGCATCAGATCCGGCCGCAGCTTACATCACAGGGCAAGTATTTAACGTTGATGGCGGGATGGTGATGTAATTTATCAGTGGTCAGTGGTCAATTGTTATACTAAATATGGTTGGGACATGGACTTTTGCAAAATTACAAAAAACTTGGATTTGTAGTAGTAGGGGTTTAGCAGTGATCATTGGTGTCAACTTAGGTTACAGATGGCTTATTTGTTTGGCTTCCACACCCGCCAGGGAATAAATTCCCTGTCTCATAGCTCAAGTCCGTTAAAACGGACTAATGAATTTTCCTAGTATTTAGTCATCTTTTAGATGACTTTCGCTATTAGCAAGGAACTTGAGTTCCTTGCGGGATGAAGATTTTGCGTTAAGTCGACACCAATGAGCAGTGATCATTGGTGTCAACTTAACGTAAATTGATGTCCCTTCAAGCCAGCCAGGGAATTTATTCCCTGCCTAAAGGCTAAAGTAGTTTAAAACCCACTACTTTGGCATAAATAGGATAATTTTTGATTTTGAGTTAATCAGAGTGCGTTTTAACGCACTTTAGCTATTAGACCGGAACTTAAGTTCCGGGCGGGAATGTTGTAGCCAAACAAATAAGCTACTTGTACTGAGCAGTTCGACCCTTCGACAAGCTCAGGGCATCGCAAGCTCACTGTAACACTTGCCGAAGTATCCCTAGCCTAAGTTGACACCACTGTACTTACCCGAACTCAGACAGTTGTAAAGTTATTGAGTCCCAGAATTCCTGTTAAACCTGTGACTTCAATAATGGCATCATTAGCCGCATTAAACCCTGCGGTTGCATCATTAATAGCCACAAAGGTTTTTTGTCCAAAACTGAATTGAGCCGCGAAATTTGACCCAAAGGCTGCCGCTGTTAATTTTGCCCCCATACCAGCAGCATCCAGGGTATTAACTGCGCCCACATTCACAAATCCGGCTCGTGCGGTAGAAACACGGAATAAATCATTACTTGTGGTGGCGTTGAAGTCTGTGATGATATCAAATCCACTTAAGAGAGAATCAGTGAGATTTTGGTAAACAAATTTGTCACTTCCTAAACCACCCGTTAGAGTATCTTTACCACCCGCACCGGTGAGAAGATCATTATTTGCACCACCAACGAGGAAATCATTAGCACTAGTACCTGTCAAAGTCAGACTAGAGGGATTACCAATCACACCATCACTATTAGCATCTATGCCGAAAATAGTCTCCTGAGTTAAAGCTTCTGCCGAATTCAATCCCCAATTTCCTTGAGAAGAAGCCCAATTCCAGTTACTAT
>NZ_VIKZ01000002.1:0-86982 GCF_009711985.1 Dolichospermum sp. UHCC 0260
GTAGAATTTCCTCGGCCAGTTTCTGAATGGCTGCTGTGGCTTGACTTAAAGAAACTTCTGGTAAAGTGTCAAAAGATATAGTTGCTGAAGGTAATTGTGCAAGGTGGTTTACTGTTAAAAGTGCAACAGTTTGGGTAATATTAGCTATGGCACTCAAAGGAACTAATTTACCATTATTTGAGCGCACATACAGCATCGCTAAAGCATTTGGATCACGTTGGTATTCTGGCTGCAATTCTAAAATTACATAAAATTGATCTAATTTTCTGCATGAGCCAAGTTTCCTAACCTGACTAGGAAAAAAGTCACAATAGTTTCATGACTTTTTTCCTAATTTAAAACTAGATCCAGCAATCAAATCAGCAATTAACCCCATATAAACCTCCATCATGACAACTAAAACCACTTTCACATCTTGGATAACTTGCCCTAAACCCAACCCCCAAGCTAAATTACGCCTATTTTGCTTTGCTTATGCTGGTGCTAGTGCCTCAGTTTTTCGGACTTGGGCTGATGATTTACCCGCAACTATTGAATTATGCCCTATCGAAATTCCCGGTAGAGGCAGACAAATCAAATCACCTCCATACACAAAAATCCTCCCTTTAGTCCGAGAAATAGCCACTAATATCATCCCCTGTCTAGATAAACCTTTTGCTTTTTTCGGTTACAGTATGGGTGCATTAATCAGTTTTGAGTTAATTAGGCTACTGCGCTCTGAATATAATCTTTATCCTTTGCATCTTTTTATTGCTGCCCGTTGCGCCCCACAATTCCCTAGGGAAAACCCACCCATTTCTAAATTACCAGATGCCGATTTTTTAGCCGCAATATCCCAGTTTAATGGGACTGCCAAAATGGTGCTAGAAAATGCCGAATTGATGCAGATTTTTTTGCCGATTATTCGGGCTGATTTTACAGTTTTGGAATCCTATGTTTATACTTCTCAACCACCTCTAAATTGTCCTATTAGTGCTTTTGGTGGGTCAGAAGATCCAACAGTTAGCTATACTGCTCTTTCTGCCTGGGAAAAACAAACTGTTGCCCCTTTTTCATTGAAAATGATCGGTGGTGATCACTTTTTTATCAATACGGCTAAAAGCACTTTAGTTAATAGTGTAATTCAATCTGTACAGTGTTATATTTAAGATATTTTTGGCTAAAAAATAGTAGCAATATCCACTCTCGCATTCTAACATACGAACCTGAAGTTATTAGCTCAATAGTACGGTTATTACGAAGATTATATCTATAAAACCGAACTGTAATTAATTGATTTTCTAGTGCTATCATCTAATTGGGAGGCTAAAGATTAGGCTTCAAGAAGTTAAAAGTTAGAGATTTTGCCAGTAGTATTATTGTTTACCAAGTCACAAGCTGAAGATTTAGTCTCACCAAATCAGAAAGTCCAATAGTGAATTTTTGAGGAGATAGTTATGACACTTGTACGTTGGAATCCGTTACGGGAAATAGAACGCTGGGAACCATTCCCTGAAATGGGTATTATCCGGCAGCAAATGGATCGCTTGTTTGAACAATTATTACCACCTGATGCAGTTGAAAGGGTGGGGTTAACTTTCATTCCTCCGGCTGAGATTGCAGAAACTGATAGTGATTTGAAGTTGAAAGTAGAAATACCAGGTTTGGACGCAAAGGATCTTGATGTCGAAGTCACTCCTGAATCGGTTTCTATTAGCGGTGAGCGGAAGTCGGAAACAACAACGGAAGCAGAAGGTTTGACTCGCTCGGAATTCCGTTATGGTAAGTTCCAACGGGTAATTGCCTTGCCTGCTGTTGTGGATAATGAGAAGGTAGCGGCAGAATATAAGGATGGAATTCTCTATCTAACTATTCCTAAAGCCGAATCGGAAAAACACAAAGCTGTGAAGGTTCGTCTTTAGTTAGTTACCTTTGATTAGGCTAGATCAGGAAGGGTGAGGGATTTTATAATTACTTCATCCTTCATTTTTTTTGTTACTAGTAGGCGATATCATAATTTATTATCAATAGTCCAGGTTTAAAAATATGCCTAAAAATATGTTTTCAATTATATAGTTAATTCTCAAGATAGATGCTAAAAAAGCATTCTTATATTCACAAGTCTTGAGAGCAACAAGTTTAACCTATATTTCTTTTCATTCTTTTATGTAAGGGATGGGAAAATATATCCCAGTCACTGTTAATATATCGGAAATAGCAGTTTATGCCTCTGAGTTACATGGGATTTTTTAATTTTTTAGAAAACTTCTATGAAAACACACACTGATACAGTTTCATTTGCTTGAATAGCTATATAAAGAGGATTAAGACTGGCAATTATTAATTATGGCAACCAAAGTAATTGATGTTAGAGAATATACTGTCCGAGCGCACAAAAGGCAGATTCATACGCGAGTTTTCAACTTTGTCTGTAAAGAATGTAATCAGGCTACAAAACGAGAAACTTTCGGAACTCGCCCTTTATATTGTGAATGTTGTCGTCCTCCCCAACCTCCTAAAAAATCACTCCAGGTATCGACACCGAGCAAACCTAGAGCCATGACTTACACCAGCAATATAGATTTAAGTTGAGTGAATTACTATGAATTCTCCAGAACAATTACAAGCACCACCCGATGTATTTATTACGCCATTGTTGGAATTACGAGATTACTATGGGAGTCTCGCAAAAAAGTACCAACATCTATTTATAGAGGCGCGATCGCAATTAGATAATGTAGAATCTTTGTTGTCTACTTGGTCTTATCCTCATGACAACGAACAAGTTGAGGCTGCTGAAGAAGATTCACTGTTGTTGTTGTCTTCCAATCAGAGTTCTCGTGTAGAATATTTGGATTCTCTAGAGTCAGAAATTCCTAAATCAGACTCTTTCAAGGTTGATCATTCCCTTTCTGAAGTTAGCAACTCAGGCAATTTTTCCTTTCAACGTCGTCACTATGTTGGTAAAGGGGAAGACGTTCCCATGCTGGCTCAGTATGAAAATATGACTCGCATGGAAGCACTTAAAAAGCTATTGCGAGAATATGTGGGAACTGTCTGTCACATAGATTTTATTGTGCGATCGCTCTACGGTAATTTAGAGTCTACTATCTTTAAAGTCGTTAAAGGTAGAGTCCAATCATCTCTAACTCAAGGGAGAGAAAGTGGTTATTGGTCAGCGATTCCCAATGAACCTGGTTGCTATACCCTAGATGTAAATTCACTAGGACCCATTCAAGGTAAGGGAATATCTAGAAGTATTAAATCCACCAAAACCAACAAACATTTCACTAGACCCCAGATGAAAGTAGTCCCGATGTTGGCACAATTTGATGGTCAATTTTTAATTGATGCTCTGACCTTATTTCTAGAACAAAATGCCGGACGAATTTTCAATGTGAATGAGATAGTCAATGGTATTTATGGACATTTAGATGCTGAAGAAGTCAGAGAGGTCAAAAATAAGGTTCTCAATGAACTATCTAGGGGTCATCGCACAGGCCGCTTTGTGAGAGTTCCTAACCAAATCGGTTTGTATACTTGGGATATGAATATGATTGTCCAGAAATGATCCAAAAAAGGGGCGTTAACAAATTGTAACGCCCTCTCTAAAGTTTGCCTATATACAAAAATGGGATGAGATTTTAAGCCCACCCCTAATTTATTAATCTTATTTGAATAGTCAAGAATTATTGAGGTTTATCTTGTTGACGACGAGAACGCATATTTTCTCGCATTTGCTTCATTTGTGCTTGCTGTTCCGGAGTTAACACAGCTTGCATTTGTTGTTTTGATGACTCTCTAATTTGTTTAATTTGATTTTTCTGTGTTTCAGTTAAGTTCAAAGAAGCAAAAATATCACCTTTTTTACCACGTCCTTCTTGACGTTCTCCTTGTCCTTGTCTTTGTTGACGTTGCGTTTGATGTTGAGCCTTACGTTCAGCCATTGCAGCTTGTAATTTGGTCTTTTGTTCGGGAGTCAGAACAGCTTCAATTTGAGCGCGGGTACTGCGGCCGATTTCCTTCATTTTAGCTTTTTGTTCAGGTGTCAAATTCAACTTTTTAAATTGACCCTTTTTTTGCCATTCTTTACCAGGTTGAGGTGAGGATGGATTATTTTGTTCCGCTTGAACTGCAAATGGAGTTGCGATTAAAGTTAAAGCCAGAGTACCAGCAATCAGTGATAATGTCTTCAGTTTCATAAATACCTTTTGGTTATGTCGGCTTTCTATAGTTCCTATCATATAGATTAACGCCCAGTAATGATATGAGGCAAAGGTCACGTCTACACCCATGACTTTAGTCATGAAATTAGGATTTCAATATCTTCCTCTCATCCTATTGAACTTGAATCATGATACAAATATATTAAATCTAGGTTAGGCTGCCATTTTTTCAATTATCAATTTTTTATGAATCGTCCTATTCAATTTAATAATCATCCTTTTCGATTTCTACTTTATTTAGAATGGCTACTATTAGGATTTTCAGCGTTAATGGCATTAATGCCATCTCCTTCACCGCGCTTTTCTGTCATGTATCCAGAACTGACAATTTGCAGTTTGACATTTTTCGGTTTAATGGGTTTAAGATTGCCTACTTACAATAAAATCAATAAATTTATTTATACGACTATTGAAGTTATATTAATTTTAATTACTGGCTTTTTTGGTGGTAGAAGTGCGAGGCTTTTTCCCTTTCTCTATCTAATTTTGGTAACTCGCAGTTGTTTAATTTTTCCACTACCAGGAAGATTAGCAGTTACTTTTTCCTCATTTATTTTATTTTTACTTACCCTCAGACAAAGGATGCCTCCTGGACGATTTTCACCAATAGCCCAAGAAAGATTTTGGTTTTTTAGTTTTAGTTTAGCAGTTTTATTTGGTTTAAGTTTAGTATTTGTTTTAGTATTAATGAATACTGTTTTATCTGAACGGCAAAGTCGAGATAAACTCCAAGCTGCAAACGAAAAACTCCGTCAATATGCTTTGAAAATTGAAAGTCAGGCAACTTTGGAAGAACGCAACCGCATTGCTAGAGAAATTCATGATTCTTTAGGACATTCTCTGACGGCTTTAAATCTTCAATTAGAAACTGCTTTAAAGTTATCAAAACATGATATACCTAGAGCAATGACGTTTTTAGCCACTGCCAAAGAACTCGGTTCAAAAGCCTTACAAGATGTCCGTCAATCGGTTTCTAGCATGAGATCCCATCCTTTACAAGAACAATCGTTAGCACAGGCAATTCAGAATCTTGCGGCAGATTTTCAGCGTTCTACTGGCATTTTACCCAGTTGTCAAATATCCATTATTTCTCCATTGTCTATGGAAGTCAGCACTCCTATTTATCGAGTTATTCAAGAATCATTAACTAATATTTCTAAATATGCCCAAGCCACAGAAGTTCAACTAGAATTAACAACAACATTAGAAACTGTGAAGTTAACAATTCAGGATAATGGCAGAGGTTTTGATTTAGAGCAAAATACTACTGGATTTGGTTTACAAAGTATGCGCGATCGCACGTTGGCATTAGGAGGTGAATTTCATATTCATAGCAGTCATAATCATGGTTGTCAAATTATAGTTGATATCCCTTGTTTATAGCAGGGGAGAATATTTTTTCCAATCACCAATCACCAATCACCAATCACCAATTACCAATTACCAATTACCAATTACCAATCACCAATCACCAATCACCAATTACCAATTACCAATTACCAATTACCAACAAAAATGATTAAAGTCTTACTTGTAGATGATCAAAGTTTAATTCGTCAAGGTTTAAGAGCCTTATTAGAATTAGAAGCAGATATAGAAATTGTCGGGGAAGCTGAAAATGGTCAAATCGCAATTAATCTAGTTGAAAAATTAAAACCTGACGTAATTTTAATGGATATTAGAATGCCTATCATAGATGGAGTTGCTGCTACCAAAGAAATTAATCACCATTTTCCTCACAGCAAAATTCTTATTTTAACAACTTTTGATGATGATGAATATGTGAAAGCAGGATTACAAAATGGCGCAATGGGTTATTTACTTAAAGATACACCCTCAGAAGAGTTAGCAGTTGCCATTCGTGCAGTTGACAAAGGATATTCCCAATTGGGACCAGGAATAGTCAAAAAACTAGTCACTCAATTTCCGGCTAATTCACAACCAGTATTAGCTGTACCAGCGAACTTAGCGGAACTCACCCCTAGAGAAAAAGAAGTTTTGCGGTTAATTGCTATTGGTGATAATAATCGAGAAATTGCCCAAAAATTGTATATTTCTGAGGGTACAGTTAAAAATCATGTTACGAATATCTTAAATAGACTAAGTTTACGCGATCGCACACAAGCTGCTATCCTGGCAAATAGTTTTTTTACTTACTTACAACAAAATATTGAAAATAAATAGCACATAATTTGCGGTACTCAAAGAAACAGGATGGTCAGCAGCCTTATTCAGAAGTTTAATTGCTACTGGTGCATCTGATATGTAGTGCCATAGGGAATAGGGAATAGGTGTAGGGGTTTAGCTCATGCTTTATCCCTATTTTTGGATGTGAATCCTGCTATATAATAGATATCACTTCTCACTGTTTACCTCTCATGCAAATTCCCCGCTTACATCCAGACACTATCGAAGAAGTAAAACTCAGGGCTGATATTGTTGATGTGGTTTCGGAGTATGTAGTTTTGCGAAAACGAGGTAAAGATTTTTTGGGGTTATGTCCTTTTCATGATGAGAAAAGCCCCAGTTTTAGCGTTAGTCCTAATAAGCAAATGTATTATTGCTTTGGCTGTCAAGCAGCGGGTAATGCGATTAAGTTTGTCATGGACTTGGGAAAACGTCAATTTGCAGACGTGGTACTAGATTTAGCAAAACGTTATCAAGTCCCGGTTAAAACTTTAGAACCTGAACAAAGACAAGAATTACAACGGCAAATATCTTTACGTGATCAATTATATACGGTTCTTGCTACTGCTGCTCAATTTTATCAACACACTTTAAGACAGTCTCAAGGACAAAAAGCATTAGAGTATTTAGAACAAACTCGTCAATTTAAACAAGGAACAATTCAACAATTTGGTTTAGGTTATGCTCCTGCTGGTTGGGAAACTCTTTACCGTTATTTGGTAGAAAGTAAACATTATCCCGTGCAATTAGTAGAACAAGCGGGATTAATTAAACCCCGGAAAGAAGGAGGTGGATATTATGATGTATTTCGTGATCGCTTAATGATTCCTATTCGGGATATTCAAGGTAGAGTCATTGCTTTTGGTGGCAGAACTTTAACAGATGAACAACCTAAATATCTCAATTCTCCAGAGACAGAATTATTTAGTAAAGGGAAAATGTTATTTGCTTTAGATGAAGCTAAAGACGGTATTTCTAAAGTTGATCAAGCGGTGGTAGTTGAGGGATATTTTGATGCGATCGCTCTCCATGCAGCCGGAATTAATAACGCCGTTGCTTCCCTAGGAACTGCATTAAGTATAGAACAAGTGCGGCTATTATTACGTTACACAGAATCCAAACAATTAATCCTCAATTTTGATGCTGATAAAGCCGGCACAAACGCCACAGAAAGAGCAATTGGTGAAATTGCTAATTTGGCTTATGCAGGGGAAGTGCAATTAAAAATCCTCAATTTACCTAATGGTAAAGATGCTGATGAATATCTACATAGTCACACTTCAGCCGATTATCAAAAACTATTAACAAATGCGCCACTTTGGCTTGATTGGCAAATTCAAAATATTATTAAAAATCGAGATTTAAAACAAGCTACTGATTTCCAACAAGTCACCCAACAAATAGTTAAACTATTGCAAAATATAGTTAATAGTGATACACTTAATTATTATGTTTCTTCCTGTGCAGAAATATTGAGTTTAGGAGATACTCGACTTATTCCTTTAAGAGTTGAAAATCTCCTAACTCAAATTAAACCTGGTAGGATAAAATCTCTAAATCCGCGGACAAGTAATCCCGCAACTAAAACCCCAAAGCTATCTTTAGTGAACACAGAACGCAGTTTACTAGAACGAGCGGAGGCATTATTATTAATTATTTATCTTCATTCTTCCCAGCAGCGGCAAATAATTATTGAAGATTTAGAAAACCGTAATTTAGAATTTAGTCTTTCTCATCATCGCTTTTTATGGCAACAAATGGCAGAATTTACAGTTGATGAAGTTGATTTAATTTCTAGTGTGCAAAATAGATATTTAGAATTAGCAGAAGAACTAGAAATAGTTTCTCATATATTTCATCTCAACGAAAAAAATAAAACAGAAATATTACGAACTCCTCATGTTATTCAAGCAGCACTAGCTTGTATGGAGAGAGTATTTCGAGAAAAACGCTATCGTTATTTTATGGAACAATGGGAAAAAATAGATCCTGAAGCCGAACCAGAAAAAGATAAATATTATGCTGAAGCCATATATATAGAAAAACTTCATTTACAAGACCTTGAGAAACAGCGACAATTTTCTATTACTGACTTAATTTAGGCAAGATGAAATTTTAGCAACACCTAACTTTTAATCTTCATTAGACATCTCCGAAAATGAATGTAGAGACGTTCTATAGAACGTCTCTACAAGGGTTTCAAACCACGCACATTTAATTACCGGAGATGCCTATTATCAAAATAATAGCAGCAGATATAGCCATTACACCATATCTGCTGCTTGATTACATGAAAAACTTCGATGATTAACTTCTTGATCATCCGTTTGCAATTACACTAGACTTTTGCTTGTAAAGACTTCAGTAATTCAGTATTCACACCCGATTCACGAGTCAGAGAAATTTTACCTGTGCGAGCGATTTCTCTCAGTCCAAATTTTTGTAGCATTTGCACAATCGCCACCATTTTACCAGGATCACCCACAACTTCCAAAGTTAAAGAATCTTCAGCCACATCCACAATTCGCGCTCGGAAAATCTGCGACAATTCGATAATCTCCGAACGATTACTGCTAGTAGCATTTACTTTCAGAAGCATCAATTCTCTTTCTACACAAGGAATTTCTGTAATGTCCTGCACTTTGAGAACATTAACTAACTTATACAGTTGTTTGGTAAGTTGCTCAATAATGCGATCATCACCAGGAACAACCATCGTAATTCGGGATACTCCTTCCTGTTCCGCAGGTCCCACAGCCAGGCTTTCAATATTAAAACCCCGACGAGCAAATAAACTAGCAATGCGGGATAGAACCCCCGCTTCATCTTCCACAATAACTGACAGCGTATGTTTCATCGGCGACTAAAGGAGCATGACATGAACGCAGACCGGCACTCATGACTGCAAAGCGAGTTTCGACTACGCTGCATTGTCGGTCTGAATTTTTATTTTATACTTAATAATTGCCATCATTCCGTTCCTGTGGAAAAGTTATCTATTTTCAAAGATAGATGCAGCCTTTAAATTAAAGCCATATATTGTCATCAGCAGTGAAAATTGACAGGAACAAAGTATTTATGGGTTGGTTACAAAGAATATTTGGCTTAGAGCAATCGGAAAGCGCCCAAGTTAATCCAATTTCTAGCGATGATGTTAATACACAAACAACAGAGCCAGAACGCATGGGATTGAATGGAGAATATGACCAAAGTGGTTTAGCCAAGCGCGTAGCATTAGCATTTGATCAAGATCCTGACCTTGATGATATTGACACTATTTGGGTTGCTCAAACAGGTAGCACTGTGGTACTAAAAGGTCAAGTTCCCACCCAAGATATTCTTAATCAACTAATTGCTGTAGCTCACACCGTTGATGGCACTACAGATGTTGATACAACGCAAGTTAATACTAATTAAAATTTACTGAATAATTTTTTAGTAAAAAGAAGAATCAGGGAGCAGGGAGCAGGGAAAATATATCTTTTGCAACTGACAACTAACAACTGTACGGGCGAAGCATTTGGAGAACTATTTTTGGCAATGACCGATAATTTATCTTCCAAATGCTTCGCCCCTACTAACAACTGTACGGGCGAAGCATTTGGAGAACTATTTTTGGCAATGACCGATAATTATCTTCCAAATGCTTCGCCCCTACTGACAACTGACGAATTACCAATTCTCAATCCAATCTAAAATCGCCTGGTTAACTTGTTCTGGTGATTCATCCTGGGGACAATGACCGACATCTTCCAAATATAGCAATTGCAATTTTTCATTGTAGCCAACAAATTGATTTGCTAGTTTTGGTGGCACAAATCGGTCTTTTTTCCCCCAAATTAACAGCATAGGAATTGTTAAGTTTGGTAAAATCTTCTTGACACTAGGACTAAAATTAACCCCCGTTGTCGCTTTAAACAAGGCTCTAAAGGCACGGGCAGATCCCCTATCCTGGGGCGGTCCTGCTAAAATATCTATAAGTTCATCAGTAATAGCTTCAGGATTTGCATAAGCTAAACTAGCCCAAGGACGCAGTACACCAGGACGACGCACAAAATAAAATATCGGTTTTAGTATTAATCTGGAAGTAAATATACTTTTAATCCCGCTAACAAGAGGTTGTAAAGCAGTCGGGATCATCTCCTGTTCCAAATTAGGATCAGGTAAGCTCATCATCACTATCCCCTTTACCATATCAGGATGGTTAGCGGCTGCGACTATAGAAATTAGTGAACCGATGGAATTACCCACTAAAACCACTGGTTGACGAATAAAGGTTTTCCAAAAATCGTAAACCTGCTCTACCCACAGTTCCACATTGTAGCTAGTTGCAGCCTTTTCCGAAGCCCCAAAACCAATCATGTCTAAGGCGTAAACCGGATGAGATTTACCCAAAACCTCTAAATTATGTCGCCAATGACCAATGGACGCGCCGAAACCATGAAGTAAAATTAAAGGTGTTGTTTTTGCATAATCATGGGGAGGACGAATATAAGTATAACGGGTTTGCCAACCACGCCACACCCAATCCCTTTGATTACCAACTCTTTGCTGCCAATGTGTTACGGTAGTCACAGTTATCTCTTACTGATTAGTTGGAAACTATTAATTTTGTGCGTTCTTTCTTAATATGTTACATTATATTTGGTTAGCTTCAATGTATACCTAATTTTGCTATCATGGAAACATCTTCTAGATATCATACCTCTATGTATCTCAGAAGAAAATTGTAACAATAGTTATTAGTGTCAAATATCATGTAATTTACGTTAAATAATGCAGTGGAATCAACTCAGAGTCAGACTATACAGTCAATCACTTGATTAAACTTCCCTTATAAATTTGCTACACTAGAGAGGGATATTCATTTTCCAATTCTGAGTTACTGTTGTATTTTGCCTTCAATGGCATATCAAACTAAACTAACTAAATTCAAGACCAGTCCAAAATCTTAACTAATAGAGCTGCCACTAATCATAATGCCTGTGATTGAGAAAAAAAGAACTCGCGATCTGCCCCAAATTAACGAACGGATTCGCTTCCCGAAAATTCGGGTGATTGACACTGATGGCGCACAACTGGGAATTATAACTCCGCAGGAAGCGATACAATTAGCAGAGGAAAAGGAATTAGACCTAGTGCTAATTAGTGACAAGGCTGATCCGCCAGTGTGTCGAATAATGGACTATGGGAAATATAAGTTTGAGCAGGAGAAAAAGGCGCGGGAAGCCCGGAAGAAGCAGCACACGGCTGATGTGAAAGAAGTGAAAATGCGCTACAAAATAGAAGAACATGACTATAATGTGCGCGTTAAGCAAGCTGAACGCTTCCTCAAAGATGGCGATAAAGTTAAGGCTACTGTGATGTTCCGAGGTCGGGAAATTCAACACAGTGACTTGGCAGAAACGCTGCTTAAACGGATGGCTACGGATTTAGAGCCTTTTGGTGAACTTCAGCAAGCACCTAAGAAAGAAGGGCGGAATATGATGATGCTGATTTCACCCAAAAAATAATCTTGTCAACAACCTGGTAATGAGTGCTGTATGAATTAGTGAATAATAGGATCTAAAATTGACCCCAGGGAAATTTTTCCCATTCCCTCAGCATTCAACCATAATTAGATTTATGTCAATTTATTCTAAAATGATAGTCCTGAAGGCTGAGTGGGAAAAATAATACTCAGTTGTTCAGGACTTTTGCTATGTTATTGCATATTTTAGATCGCCGTCCACCACAGGAAAAACTCCAGCGGCTGATAGAACACGGAATTGTGGAACGGGAAAAAATGCCGGATAGTAATGAAAAACATTAAAAACAGATCCAAATCCTCTGGTAGCGGCTCAAGTTCAGGAATTGATGAAGAAATCCGCTCTTTGACATTCTCTGATATGAAATTCTCAACATAAAAAAGAGGTCATTACTGACCCCTGATAAAATCAAAATAAAATAATGTTTGATTTATAGAAATTAAGACAAACCAGTATTAGTACCTTGTTTACCAGTTGCTAATTCCACCTTAACAATCTTGCCACCCATTTTTTGAATCCGTTGTTGTTCACGGAACCAATTTTCATAAGGAACTAACTTAGTAAAGTAAGTATTTTGTAATTCGCGTTGGGTGCGAGTCCGAGTTAGGCTGGGAACACAAGCAGTTACTTTAAATAAACGAGCCATTTTGTTTCAAATCTCCTGATATTGTTTTAGAAACTTTTTTATCTCAAATATCTTGAGTCAAAATCTTTAATTATTTTTTCCAAGGCTGGAAATCAACCATCAATACTAGACTGATAACACTTACAATCAATCAGCAAGAGAACCTTCTAGCAATCATGATTGATCTCCAGACCTTAACAAAGCCGCACCTATATGACTAAGTGCAAAGCTAACTCTTAGCTCAAGCCAGAGGAGACATAGTCAAAGTAAACACCCATTTCTTTACCAGCGTCAGGACCAACCAAACTAGCGGTTACTTCCTTCATAGCTTGGATAGCTTGAACAGTAGCGCCTACGGGTACTCCCAAGGAGTTGTAGGTTTCTTTCAAACCATTCAATACGCGCTCATCCAAAATGGAAGCGTCGCCAGCAAGCATAGCGTAGGTAGAATAACGCAAGTAGTAATCCAAGTCACGGATACAAGCTGCGTAACGGCGTGTGGTGTACATATTACCACCGGGACGGGTGATGTCAGAGTACAACAAGGATTTAGCTACAGCTTCTTTAACGATAGCAGCAGCGTTAGCGCTGATGGTTGTAGCTGCACGAACGCGCAGTTCACCAGTAGCGAAGTAGCCTTTTAGCTTTTCGAGAGCAGCGGTATCAAGGTATTTACCTTGAACATCTGAAGAATTGATAACGGAGGTAATTGCGTCTTGCATTGTTGTTTTTTCCTTATTTCCAACCTTATTGCCACAGTTTTAGTTTGAGCCAAAAAACAGCTAAAACTTACTGCATTGCACCAACAACGTAGTCGAAGTAAGAACCAGCTTCACCAGCGTCTTCAGAAGACAACAGGGTAGCAGCAACGTTCTTCATAGCGGCAACGCCACCAGCAACTGCATCAATGGGAGTACCCAAAGACTTGTACATTTCGCGGACACCAACGATACCGATTTCTTCGATGGCTGTAACATCACCAGAAACGATTCCGTAGGTAACAAGACGCAAGTAGTAGTCTAAGTCACGCAAGCAAGTAGCTGTCATTTCTTGACCGTAAGCGTTACCACCGGGGGAAACAACATCAGGACGTTTTTGGAACAGTTGGTCGCCAGCACCTTTAACAATGCGTTCGCGGTTTTCGGTCAATACTTGAGCGATGCGAAGACGTTGTGCGCCACCAGCAACAAAACCTTTGATTCTGTCTAATTCACCGGGGCTGAGGTAGCGAGCTTCTGCATCAGCATTCACGATAGCTTTCGTGACGATACTCATTAATGGATTCCTCCAAAACTAATGGAACCAGAATTTGATTAAACTGGTACGACTTTATATGGTTGGTACTGAATTTACATCTTGATTTACATTTCTAGCCAGATTGACTGGATTTGGTGTAAACCAGGTGGAAAACTCAATTACCTCCCGCAAAATATTGTCCAGTATTATGTTGAGCATTTATTACTGCTCTTAATATTTTGTAACACTTATTTTCAGATTTGCTCATTCTCAGGGAACAGAGAGCAGCGCGGTCTTGGGGTCTCCCCAAGTGGAGCGACTGCGGAGGAACAGGGAACAGGGAACAGGGAACAGTAAAAAGCTAGATAAAACAACCTTTTCTGTCACCTATTACCTATTACCCATGACCCATTTTCCTATCTATTGGGAAGACCACCTGTGAGAACAGAAGGAGACAAGCTAGACCAAGATTGTTTCACCAAGTCAGCTTCAGCTTGAACACTGCCTAAATAGTTACCTGCTGGTAAAGATGGATAGCGTTTGTAGGGAACAACGTCTTCACCAAAGTAACGAGCATACTCAGGACTGTTAACAATTGCCTCTACAGCCGACCGTAAACCGCTATCAGCCAATAATTTGTTATATTGACGGATTTCGCCTTGGGTAGCTGGTGCGCGTCCCAAAAGGTGACGGAAGAGGAATTCAATTACCTTGGTGTTGGGATAAGGCGCGTAGAAACGTTTGCGATAGATTTCGGAACTGGCTAGTTCGAGAACAAATTCACGCACGGTAATTTCACCGTTACGCAATTTGCTATCCAAGTCAGAACGGCGGAAATAAGCAGGTACTTGACCGCTAAATACGTCCATTACCTGACAGTAGATAGCATTAATGACTTGATTGGTTTCGGGGGAATTTGTCCCAGTGGTAGCACGGTAAATCCGGGCTGGTTTGCGACGGCTTGTACCAACACCAACTTCTACAGATTGACCACGACCATCATTGAAAGAACGACCCAATTCAATAAACAAGGGTTTAGTCTTGTCCATTTTCTTGGCTTGGGCTGCCAAATCAGCGATCGCCTTGGCGAGAATTGGCGTATTCTCAGTTTTAATCCGGGGCTTCACAGTGGCAAAACTAGGAACAACCAAATCATCATTTTGCTTGGTTAATTGGTTGTAAAGCTTCTCGGTATTGGGGAAGTTAGCCGCAGGTAAAGTGGGGAAGCGACGGAAAGGAACAGTATCTTCTCCAAACACTTGACCATATTCAGCACTTTCAACCATCGCGCTAATAAAAGCCCGAATCCCTTGAGTAGCGAGAATTTGGTTGTATTTACGAATTTCTGCTTGGTCAATAGGAGCGCGACCCAAGAAATGCTTAGTACCCAACTCAATTACCTTTGTATTGGGGTAAGGTGTGTAGAACTCCTTCAGGTACAGGCTAGAGTAACCCAAACCTTGAATAAATTCCTTAACGCTGATTTCACCATTCACCAACTTACTTTCTAGAACCGTGAACTCGTTCTTAGAGATGTAAGGAGCAATATCGCGCTCGAAAATCTGCCGATAAGCGCCGCTAATCACAGTTTCCGCCGCAACCTTGTCATTTTTAACTGCTGTCAGTTTAAAGACCTTGGTTTGCTCACGTTGCTTAGTAACACCTTGGTTAATGCGGAACTCAATATCTGGTTCAGTCCGCATTTCTGTGACTGTACCCAATTCCACAAAGCGAGGTGTTTCCTGTTTCTCAACATTCGCCAAATCTTCGCGGATAGTCCCCACACGTAATTGACGTAAAGACACACCCGCAGGAGTTAGATAGCGTTCGTAAGGAACTGTATCTTCATTAAATGCTTGGCTGTATTCGTCACTGTCCAGAATGGCATCAACGACCGCATAAAAGCCCTTCTTAGCAGCGATGTCAAAATACTTATTGTTTTCTTCCCGACCATAGGTAGGACGACCTAACAAGCGACGGTGAATGTACTCAATGGCTTTACAGACATAGAGAGAAGTCCAGTACATCTTCCGGAATAAATCCGACTTCGCCAACATCCGCACAAACTCGCGGACGGTGATATCGCCGTTTTCCAGCTTAATTTCTGCAACTTTCAGCCGTTGACCTTCGTAAACATCACGACCAAAAACTTGTAGATAAGTAGCCTTAATTACCGCTTGGGTAGAACTTTCCGAGAACTTGACACTTACACCCTTAGGAGCTTTTCTGCCAATAGTTCCAGGTAACTGGTCTAACTTGAACACCTTCGCGCCCAAAGTCCCAGGAGCTACACTCCGAGCATTAGGATTGCTGAGTTGGTTATTGATACCAGGACCTTGGTGAATCAAGATCCGGCGAGTATCCTTACTAAACGGTGCAGGGCTGCTGCTGGGGTTGCGGGTTGCTTTCGGGAAAATCGCCCCAAATTGGATTTCCAAGGGGTCATTACCAGAACCGTAGGGATGTTGGTCAGGTAATGGTTGTTCGTAAGCAGCAAAAGTTGTAATAAACTGAGGAACTTTCCGGAAAGGCGCACTGTATTTAAACAGGTCTTGCTGTTGTCCCCAGTTACGACATTCTTGGGCTTCTTGACCCAGACCCCGAATGTAGGGAACTGTTTCTTCACCAAAGTAATCGCTGTATTCGGTAGAATCTACCAAAGCATCAACTAAACCAGCCAAACCTTTGAGGGAAACAATGGCAAAATATTTTTGCACTTCCTCACGGCTACTTGGTCCCCGTCCTAAAATGTGACGGAAAGCCAATTCAATCACCCGGCTATTAATAAAAGGCTGATAAAACTGTTTTTGGTAAAGGGGAGATTTAGCAAGACGGCGAATAAACTCCCGCATGGAGATGTCGCAGTTTTTGACTTTCGATTCTAAGTCAGAAATAGACAAGCTATAAGCACGGGTAATATCGCGCTCAAATACTTGACGATAAGCCGCTTTGATGACTTCTGTTTTTTCGCCAGAAGACAAGCCGGGCTTCATGGCGTACTTGGGACGACGTTCTGCGGCCACAGCGTAAATTTGTGGCAGTTGTAACCCTTGTTGGTCGCCGGAAGGACGTTGACGAACTTTAGTAGAAGGTGTTGGTGCTTTAAATTCTGTCAGCAACACATTCATGTACTCAGTCACAATTTCTGTGGCTACGGCATCTTTACGGAAATAAGACAGGGACGCTGCTTTGATTTCTTGTAAAGCGACGATGGTTGCTTCTCCAGAACAGGCATTTTCAATAATTTCCCGCAAACCTCTGGTATTTACAGAGATGATGTTGGGGTCGCCAGCGACAATGGCGTAGGTGGCATAGCGCAAGAACCAAGACAAGTCACGTAAGCTTTTGGCCATGTTGCTAGGCCCATAACGAGCGACGTTAATAGGTCTAAAGCCTGGAGGTGTTGGTCCACCAGCAGAAGTATTGAAGATAGAACGGAGGTTTTCAAAGAAACCACCACTACTTTCAACGTAGGTGACTGTTCCTAGTTTCATGCCCTCTTGGACATTAGCACCAGCGCCAACCATTGCCAATTCTTTCTCTTGGGGCTTTTCTAAGAAAGCCATTGGTGAACCACCAATGAAAATCCGGTTAGCCGCACGAGAAACGATGATTTCGGAATTGTCTGTCAAAATTTTGGCAATTTCTAACCGCTTTGCCCCAGAGGTAAAATAACTGCCAAGTTCACTTAGTTCACCTCTTCCCAAAAAGCGGTCTTGTTGTTCCGCTTGGGAAATGGTGGCGACAGGTAAGGTTTGATATAGTTGCGGACGCGCAACTGAGCTTCCACCGCTTGCCTTAACACTCATGGGATTTTTAAGACTCCTATCATAATTGTTTATCTGTTCAGCCTGGGTTATTTATTTTAAGGCTTGACATTTTTGCGTATTTATGAATGTTACGCCTCTAAAACCCAGTAAATTAACTCGGTCGATTTTCAGATTAGAACGTTTTGCGTTTACACTGTTGGTTTATTAAGAAGTATGTCGAATCTGTAATCTAAATTTGATATTCAAGAAGATACATACTTCCATTTTCTGGGATGAATATAGATTTTATCCTACATTCTGTACTCTGATGATTCTTAAACTTATTCATAAAACCAGGGGACAGACGGGAGGCAAAAATGAGAATGCTATATTAGTAACGGGTTGGTAAACCGCTATATTCTCTATTTCGGTGATTGATATCAGAAGGAAATTACGTAAGATAAATTAAATGAGTAGTAAATACAACATTATTTATTAAGTATTATTGTTTATCTTAACAAGTTACAAAATTTACGCAGAAACGGAGAATGTAAATCTCCATATATATTACAGTGGTGAAATTATGACGAAAATTTTAGTTACAGGTGCGGCTGGTTTTATTGGTTTTCACCTCAGTAAACACTTACTAGAAAGGGGCGATGAAGTTATTGGTTTGGATAATCTCAATGATTATTACGATGTAACTTTAAAAAAAGATCGACTAAAACAACTTTTAGAAAAACCTGGTTTTAGCTTCCATTTATTAGATTTAGCAGACAGAGAAAGTATCCCCAAATTATTCATTGAATCAAACTTTGATAAAGTTGTAAATTTGGCTGCACAACCAGGAGTGCGCTATTCATTAAAAAATCCCCACGCCTATGTAGATAGTAATTTGGTAGGATTTGTCAATATTCTAGAAGGTTGCCGGCATACAAATGTACAACATTTAGTATTTGCTTCTTCCAGTTCAGTTTACGGTGCAAATACAAAAATTCCTTTCTCCGTTCACGACAATGTAGATCATCCCGTTAGTTTATACGCAGCCAGCAAAAAAGCCAACGAATTAATGGCACATACTTATAGTAGTTTGTATGGCTTGCCAGCGTCAGGATTGCGCTTTTTTACAGTTTACGGTCCCTGGGGTCGTCCTGATATGGCATTGTTTCTCTTCACTAAAGCAATTTTGGCAGGACAACCAATTGATGTTTTTAATTATGGTAAAATGAAACGCGATTTTACTTATATTGATGACATTGTTGAAGGTGTAATTCGCGTTATTGATCAAGTTGCTGAATCGAATCCCAATTGGTCGGGAAATGCACCTGACCCCGCGACAAGTTATGCACCATATAAAAATTACAATATCGGCAATAATCAGCCGATTGAATTAATGAACTTCATCGAAACCCTAGAAAATTACTTGGGTATGAAAGCCAAAAAGAATCTGCTACCAATACAACCTGGTGATTTACCTATGACTTATGCTGATGTTGATGATTTGGTGCAAGATATTGGTTTTAAACCCAATACCTCGATTGAAGTGGGTATTGAGCGATTTGTTGTATGGTATCGGTCATATTACCAAGTTTAAATGCAAAAATATTGACTCTTTAGCTTTTCTATAAATTCCGTCTTGAAGATGGACAAATATCATTTTCCTTGGTTAAAAATTAGTAATTGATGATTGGCCATAGTTTATTTTATGGCTTCAATCACCAATCACCAAGTTAAGTAAGCGCTTCCGCACCACCGACAACTTCCAGAAGTTCCTGGGTAATTGCGGCTTGACGGGCTTTGTTGTAAGACAAAGATAGAGTTTTAATCAATTCACCGGCGTTTTCGCTGGCGTTACTCATCGCTGTCATCCGTGCGGCCAGTTCACTAGCTGCTGATTCTTGTAATGACCGTAATAGCTGATTGCTCAGATATAATGGCAACAAAGAATCCAGAATTTGCACTGGATCTTGTTCAAAAATCATGTCACTAGGTAAAGCGGTAACTGTACTAGCTACCTTTTCCCGTTCCACTTGGAATTGACCACCACGGGTAGTTAAACGGAAAACTTCGTCATCCGCTGCTTCTAAACCTTGGGTATCCAAAGGGAGAAGGGTTTGGACTACGGGACGAGAACTAACCAGGGAGACAAATTTTGTATAAACTAGCTCAATCCGGTCTACTTTTTCCGAGAGGAAGAGAGAAAGTAGTTCATCAGCAATATTTGTAGCTTCTGCGGCGGTAGGAAGTTGTTCTAAACCGCTGTAGGTGGCATCAATAGGCTGATTCCGGCGTTGAAAGTATTGAGTAGCTTTGCGGCCAACCAATACATAAGTATAGTTTACACCTTCAGCTTTGAGTTCCTTGGCCCGATTTTCAGCCCGGCGGATCACGTTAGAGTTGTAACCACCACACAAACCCCGGTCGCCGGAAATTACCAACAAACCGACTGTTTTAACTTCGCGTTTTTTCAGTAGGGGGAGGTTGACATCTTCAAACCGCAATCTGGTTTGCAAGCCAAATAATACTTGCGCCAAACGGTCTGCAAAGGGACGGGTAGCAATTACCTGTTCTTGAGCGCGACGGACTCTCGCCGCTGCTACAAGCCGCATGGCTTCTGTGATTTTTTTGGTGTTTTTGACCGACTGAATGCGATCGCGTATTGATTTGAGATTAGCCATAATTTTTAGGTCATTGGTAATTGGTAATTGGTAATTGGTAATTGGTAATTGGGTAAAAGTTATTGCTATTACCTATTACCCACTACCTATTACCTGTTACCTGTTACGCTGCTGCTTGGAAGGTCTTTTTGAATTCGGTAAGAGCGGCTTTCAAAGCTGCTTCTTCTGCATCACCTAGAGCTTTGCTACCTTGTACGCCTTGGAAGTATGCAGTGTTAACATTCTTCAAGTAGCCACGTAGACCTAGGGCAAAGGTAGTTACTTGATTAACTGCAATGTCATCTAAGTAACCGTTAATACCAGCGTAAAGAACCGCTACTTGTTCAGCTACGGAGAGAGGATCGTTTTGGGGCTGTTTTAATAGTTCCCGTAAACGGACACCACGCGCCAACTGGTCTTGAGTGGCTTTGTCTAAATCAGAAGCGAATTGTGCGAAAGCTTGTAAGTCGTCAAACTGAGCCAATTCTAGTTTGATTTTACCAGCAACTTTTTTCATTGCCTTGGTTTGTGCCGCAGAACCTACACGGGATACAGAGATACCGGGGTTTACAGCGGGACGGATACCAGAGTTAAACAAGTCAGAAGACAAGAAAATCTGACCGTCAGTAATAGAAATTACGTTGGTAGGAATGTATGCAGATACGTCACCAGCTTGGGTTTCAATGATAGGTAGAGCAGTCATACTGCCTTTACCTAATTCATCGCTGAGTTTAGCAGCACGTTCCAACAAGCGAGAGTGAATGTAGAATACGTCTCCAGGATAGGCTTCCCGACCGGGTGGACGACGGAGGAGCAAGGACATTTGGCGATAAGCCTGTGCTTGCTTGGAAAGGTCATCATAGATGATTAAGGTCGCTTTGCCTTTGTACATGAAATACTCAGCAATACTAGCGCCTGTGTAGGGTGCGAGGAATTGGAGGGTAGCTGGGTCACTGGCGTTAGCCGCAACAACTACTGTGTAGTCCATCGCGCCCTTTTCTTGTAAGGTTTGGACTACGTTAGCAACGGTGGAAGCTTTTTGACCGATAGCTACGTAAACGCAAACTACATCTTCACCTTTTTGGTTGATGATGGTGTCAATAGCGATCGCAGTTTTACCAGTTTGACGGTCGCCAATGATTAATTCCCGTTGACCACGGCCGACGGGAATCATGGAGTCAATAGCGGTAATCCCTGTTTGCATCGGTTCATGTACAGACCGACGGGCAATAATCCCAGGGGCAGGAGATTCAATTAACCGAGTTTCGGTTGTTTTTGGATCACCTTTACCATCAATAGGACGACCCAAAGCATCAACAACGCGACCAATGAGAGCGTCACCTACGCCTACTTGGGCAATTCTACCAGTAGCGGTTACAGAGCTACCTTCTTGAATACTCCGACCTTCGCCCATCAGTACCGCACCGACGTTATCTTCTTCTAAGTTTTGGGCGATACCAATTGTGCCATCTTCAAATTCTAGGAGTTCCCCAGCCATAGCTTTTTCCAAGCCATAAATCCGGGCAATACCGTCACCTACTTGTAGCACTGTACCAACGTTAGCAACTTTAACCTCTTGGTCATATTGCTCGATTTGTTGTTGGATGATACTGCTGATTTCGTCAGGTCTAATGGAAATACTCATTTGTCAGTTGTCAGTTGTTAGTTGTTAGTTGTCAGTTGTCAGTTGTCAGTTGTCAGTTGTCAGTTGTTTTTTATTAGCTATTGACTATTGACCATTAACTAATGACTACTGACATTTATCAGAACTTTTTAGTTACTGCTTAAACGCAAAGAAAGACGACGTATTTGTCCACGCAAACTAGCGTCAATTACTTGAGAACCAACTTTGATAATTACACCACCAATTAAATCGCTGTCTATTTTTGTGGCTAATTCCACTTGACGAGCTTTGGTCAGAGTAATTACCTTTTCTGTAATTGCTTGCAGTTGGGTTTGGGTCAACGGAACCGCAGAAGTAATTTCAGCTAATACAGTTTGATTTAGTTGGCGTAATAGCACTAAATACTGCTGTAAAATTGGTTCTAAGAAAGCAATCCGTCTTCTGTCAACTAACAGCAGTAAAAAGTTACGGAGGCAGAGGTTTACACCTTCACCAAGTAATTGTTTGAGGACATTTTTCTTGTTCTCTGGCTTGACAAAGGGATTGCTCAAAAAGCTTGTGAGTTCTTGACTCCCTGTTAATAAGCTCAAGAAAGTCCGTGCGTCTCCCCCAACCTCTTCTGTTAAGTTTTGAGATTGAGCAATGGATAACAGTGCCTGTGCATAAGGCTGAGATACTTCAGCGGTTGCTGCATCACTTTTCATATCTCGCCTCCCAGTTGTGCGATGCTACGATCAATTAGAATTTGTTGAGCATCTGCGCTAATACCACCCTTGAGTTGTCCTTCCACTTTTTGCAGTGCTTGTGCAACTACCTTTTGTCGAAGTTGGGAGATAGCTTTTTCTAGTTCTGCATTCAAATCAGATGCTGCGGTTTCTTTTAAACGGGCTACATCCAGATTCGCTTTAACTAAAATAGCTTCTTTAGCTGCTTGAGCATTTTGTTCAGCTACTTGAGTAATTCTCTGTGCTTCCTGCTGTGCTTGGGTTAACTGCCCTTGGGCTTTTGCCAAAGCAGTTTGTGCTTCCCGCAAGCGTCCTTCTGCATCTTGAATAACGCTTTCAATACCGGAGCGTCTTTCATTCAAGATATTGGTTAAAACTTTGCGTCCAAAGTAGAATAGTATGCCAATCAGAATTACTAAGTTAATTAGATTGGTTTCCAGGATGTCTAGGTTTAGACCGAAACCGCCTTCTGCTGCGCCTTCTGCCATTTCAGAGTTAACAGCTTCTGCGGCAAGTAATAAAATATTGCCCATGTTAGCCATCTACAAGTGCGCTGCTCGCTTGGTAATTCGTTGATTTTTCCCGACAGGGAAAAAAGTGCCAATGTTTTGGACACTTAAATTTCGCCACATTTTTGGGCATAAGCCCTGATGTGTTTATGCTTTCGTAGCACCAACTTGGTGATATAGTTAGAACTATTTCACCAAAGCAGGTCCTAATAGTTTTTCTAGAATCTGGTTGCTGAGGGCATCAACTTGTGCTTCTAGGGTTGCCATAGCTGCTTGCTTTTGCTGCTCTATTTCTCTAGCAGCTTGTTCGCGTTGAGCTTGGGCTTCCTGTTGAGCTTCAGCTATTTTTTGTGCTGTAATTTTCTTAGCTTCATTCTGGGCAGCTTCTACAGTCAATTGAGATTGCTTACGCGCAGATGATAGTTGCTGCTCATACTCTTTAGCTAATGCTTCAGCTTTAGCCAAGCGTTCACGAGCATCAAGGTTATTGGTACGGACATAATTATCCCGATCATCCAATACCTTGGTCATAGGCTTGTAGAAAATTGCATTCAACAAAGCTGCCAACAACAGGAATTGCAATGCCATTAATGGCAAGGTAGCATCGAAATCAAACATTTCTCTCCTCTTTGGCTGGAATACTAATTTTCTTGGCTAGTAAGATGATCCAGCCTTTGATAATTTTACGAATCCCGTTCTGACTAATGAGCGATAAGTTGCCAGTTTGTAGAGGCGTGCAGATGTCCAGCTTTTCGCTGTCTGTGACATCTTTCACGTCTCTACACTAACAAAACTTTTTCGGTCTTAGGCAAAAGGGTTAGCGAATAGCAATACCAAGGCAATTACCAAACCGTAAATTGTCAAGGATTCCATGAAGGCTAATGTTAAAAGTAGTGTGCCGCGAATTTTGCCTTCTGCTTCGGGCTGACGAGCAATACCTTCTACTGCTTGACCGGCTGCATTACCTTGACCAATACCAGGTCCAATTGCAGCTAAACCGATAGCGAGGGCAGCAGCTAGAACTGAAGCAGCTTGTACGATTGGATCCATGACGATTTTCCTTGCTTTAACTACAAAAATTACAAATGTACGTAACAACTAGATATGTGTTTTTCACACTGTACTAGGTTCTCAAATCGCTGTAGCGATGTTTTGAGCGAATTTGCTCGTTTTAACTGGGCGATCAACTGAGGGCGTTAATGCTCCTCATGTCCTTCTTCGCCGTGTCCCTCTAGGGCTTCATGAATATATGCCCCGGCTAGGGTAGCAAATACTAGGGCTTGAATGGCACTAGTAAATAAACCCAAAGCCATTACTGGCAAAGGCACAAAGAGAGGCACGAGCAATACCAATACCGCGACTACTAATTCATCCGCTAATATATTTCCAAATAACCGGAAGCTTAGGGAGAGGGGCTTGGTAAAATCTTCGAGAATGGCAATTGGCAACAGAATTGGTGTTGGCTCAATATATTTCTTAAAGTAGCCTAAACCTCTTTTGCGAAATCCAGCGTAGAAATACGCCAAGGAGGTTAGCAATGCCAATGCGACGGTTGTATTGATGTCGTTGGTAGGGGCGGCTAGTTCACCAGAAGGCAAGTGGATTAGCTTCCAGGGAATTAATGCTCCTGACCAATTTGATACGAAGATAAACAAGAATAGCGTACCAATAAATGGTACCCAGGGGCGATACTCTTTCTCTCCGAGTTGGTTTTTCGCTAGATCCCGAATAAATTCTAGGGCATATTCCATCAAATTTTGGATGCCGCTAGGAATTTTTTGGACGTTTCTGGTGGCAGCTAGTGATGCTATTACTAGGATAGCAATCACAAACCATGAGGTGAGAAATACTTGCCCATGTATTTTGAGACTGCCCAGTTGCCACAAGAAGTGATGACCTACTTCTAATTCGGCGAGGGGAAAAGCGTTAAAAGCGTTTAATACACTAAGCATGGGCGTTCTTCAAGGTTTTCCCCAAAAATCGAGGATTGGAGGATTGTCTGTAGTGGTTTAGCATTGTGCTTTACCTCTACAACTTTAAGCTTCAGGAATGAATGCAGTTTGCACCATATAGATGAGGAGGGTAGCTTTGTAGGTGAGAAACCCCAAGAATATAGGCAGAATATGTAGCTGATGCCATTGACTCGCCAATATAATCGGTATCATGATCAGAGCAAAACGATTTTTACTCAAACTTTGTTTTTCACCACCAAGTCTCTCGACATCGTTAGCCAGCATTTTTAAGTAAACCACACCTGTACACGCCCCAATCAAATAATTTAGGGCTATGTTTAAGGAATAAAAAATCCACACAGAGATAAAAATAATCCCCGTCAACACAAGTGTGATGACTAGCAACTTCTGATAGAGTTGATAGAACTCTTGCATGGAAGAGGTTACTGGTTCTGTTTGAGCAAAACCAGATTTCTCATCTTGTTGTGTTGTCTGAGTCGGTGCAATTGATTCTTCTGACAAGCTCACGAGACTTGAAACCAGTACAGCTAATATGAGATGACTGTACATTCAGTCAGTTGAATCATATCACGATCCGGTAACACTACTTTAGAAAAAAACAATTAACTTATTTTTTGAGGAGTCAGGAGTCAGGAGTCAGGAGTCAGGAGTCAGAAGTCAGGAGTCAGGAGTCAGAAGTCAGGAGTCAGAAGTCAAGAATCAGAAGAAGGAATTTCTCCCCGGACTCCTTTGCTCCCTGCACTTTACACCCTCTCTCCGGGGGTTAGTAAGAGTAGTTGTTGTTTGAGGAGATGTCTTACTCCGTTTAAGTCTAGCTCGACTTGGGCTAAAATTTCAGCCACTGTGGCATTGTTACCACATTTTTGCATAAATTCAAATTCTGCTGTTGTTAAGTTAATAATTTGATAATCATAGTTAAATAAGCATTGACTGGGAAACCCATCTATGCAAGGGTTAAGTTCAGGAATAGCTGCTAGTAATGTGTTATCTGCTGACCAATCAGTTTTTGGTATGGGGGGACGACTGAGGAAAAATTCGTAATGGGTAACTTCGGGATTCAGTAATTCTACGAGACGATAACGTTGACGTTCTGTTAATTCTTCGGCTCGTTCAATTAGCTCTGGTGCTTTTTCTAGAAGCTTTTCCAATTGCCAAAAACCAGGATTTGAGAACCCCACAAAGTCTAAACCAGCAGCGTCTATTAATGTAAATAATGTATCAATATTGTAATCAGTTTCTTGAGGATGGACGTACATATCAGCGAAACATTCATCTCGCTGGTTTTCCATTGCCCATCTTTCTTTTTCTCGCTTGACAATGCGGTTGTTTTCTGGTAATGAGGCAAATATTTTGCGACCGACTTGGACACCATCACGATAGTCGCCTTTTTTGTTACCTTGGAGGAGAGCGATCGCTTTTTGCATTAGTTGTATTTCCCATCTTCCTAATTCTCCATACACAAAGATGTGCATTATTCCACCTGGAGCGAGTTTTTTCGCTAAAGCTTGAATGCCACGAATGGGATCTGGAAGATGATGAAGCACACCAACGCAATTAATTAATTCAAATTCTCCTGGTATCTTATCCACATCATAAATACTCAGATGATGAAATTCTACACGGTCAGCGCCAGAACTTTGACAGCGTTTTTTTGCTACTTCTAATGTACCAGCACTTAAATCTATTCCCACTACCTGCGCTTGTGGGTTGAGATGTACTAAATATTCTGTTCCCACTCCCGAACCACAACCAGCATCTAAAATGCGGATATCTTGCTTTTGTGGTTTTCTACCTGTGCAGAAGCTATAAGCAGCTAACCAATTCCAACGCCAATTGTAACCTGGTGGTGGTTCGTCGAGGATGGGTTCGGGAGGGAATGGATAGGTATCGTAGAGTTTCGCAACAGCAGCACTTACTTGGGAGTCGGACATGATTAGGAATAACGCAGCATCTCTGAGTTTACCGGATGGGGGGGATTTTGGGCAAAAAATAAATTCTGTCTATTCGTAGGGGTTTAGCATTGCTAAACCCTTACTGTTTATAGATATGGGTATTGATTCCGTAATAACACTAATGTTCATATAGCTGACTTACCATCTCATCCAATTGTTTATAAGTTGAACGAATATCAGAAATGGTATCAGTTATTGCTGTTTGTAAACGAGTACATTGATCGAATATTTGCTGGATATATTCATCTGTTTTAGGTATTTTACCTTCCTGGATTAAATCTGTCCAAGTTAAGCCCCGTTTTTCATATTGTTGAAGATAAATTTTCAGAAATTCTAAAACTATTGTACTTTCTGAAAATATTAATTCTTGACGAACATTTAAAAGTTTATCATCTTTTATTTTTATTTTCGTGATAGTTTGATTACGTTCACCGATAATTTCAAATCTGTGCGGTTCTGCGTTTAAAAAATTCCAACAAGGTAAATTTAGACTTTCAAAAACTTGCCGAAAATTAACTTCGATTGTTGGATCACTATCACTATAATCGAACTTAATTTTATGTCCTAATTGTGTCAATGTATATAAATTCCAATTCGATTCTATTAAATGATTAACATAATCAATAAATGGCTGTTGTTCTTCTAAAGAAATATTTTTAATGGGAAATTCTTTCAAATCATCAGGATATATACGACTTTTAGCTATTTGAGTTTCACTATTGACACTCATAATATTTTCATCACGATTGTTTAATAGTAAAAAGCGTTTACCAAAACTAGATGCAAGAATAGCAGCAATATATCTTAAATCAAATTTTTCTGCTATTTTTATTTTCTCTTCTGCATATTGATAAATTTGTAATTTCTTACCTTTTCCATCACCAATAAGTTTTTGACGCTTTTTAGAAAGCTCATACATCTGTCTTTTTTCTTTCTCTAAACGCTTAACTTTATAAACATCATCCCATCTTACACAAATTCTCACGCTATCAGGAACGTAAAATCCATCTCCTTCTGCTATTCCTCGATCATAGGTTGGAAATGAAGTCATTCCAAATAAAATTTTCGGATAATTATATAATTCAGGAATTGTTGCTCTACGAATTTGTCCAGGAACTCTTTCAGTATCCCATTCCAGATAACGAATATTATCAATTGCTAGTTCTCTAATAATATTTTCTCCATCAATATATTTCTTAGAATGAATCTTATCTGCTTGTGAACTTAAAAGAATATCTTTTTTAAATGCTCCTTTAGCTTTGGTTTCATCAGCATTCAAAACCATTCCTACAGTACAATAACAAATATCTTCTAAATATGTAACATCTTCAAAATTATCATTAACTACAAACTGTCTAAATACTTTTCCTTGATATTCAGATTGATTCAAAGGATTAATTTCTTGAATTTGTGTAAATGAACCAGTGTGTAAAACTCTTTTTACCTGATGATCATCTCCTGGTGAAATCTTTTCTAAAAAAAGAACCGTATTATTAACAACAGCATCAGAGAAAATTCGCACATTATTAAAAAAATCTACTTGATTAATAGTGAGATTTTTAGCAATATATTCTCGGAGTGACTCTCCATAATTATTAGTTTGAATACCCCTAGAAACAATCAAACCAACTTTACCTAAATCCTTAGTAGCTTTACAAGAAAGTTCAATAAATGGAACAAAAAGATCCCACTTTTCATGAAGTGTTTCAAATCGTCCAGAACTTTCGATTTCTCGACGATAAATATCTGCTCCAGGTTCATCAGCTTTAACATAAGGAGGATTAGCAACTACAAAATCAAAACCATCTGCAAACATTCCTGTTTGTGTTTTGATTTGAGCAACCGTAGAAAGTTCTAAATCAAGAATAGGGTTGAGTAATGTAGTTCTAATTTCTTGCGATTTTGCTAATAAAAGAGAATCTGTATTATAAACATTAAATCTATCAATAGTACAGTCTTTTAATTTATCTGCTTCTTTCGCTTGTTTTAGTAAATCAATCACTTGAATTAATAAATTTGTTTCGGCTAAATAACAAGCAAACGGATTAATATCTAAACAAAATAGGCAATTTTTCACCTTTTGAATAATAGCAGGAACATTTTCAACGGGAATTGTGTTTGTTCTCCGTGAACGATAGGAATCAATCAAACGACGCGCAGCATGAACTAAAAAGCTCCCAGAACCTCCTGCGGGGTCTAATAACTTTTTGTCACGAATATCAGGATTATCAGATTTATATCCTATGCAGTCTAGAATATATTCAACTACTGGTTTTGGTGTAAAATATCTACCCTGTTCATGTTTTCCTTCTTCAACATATCTACCATAAACCATCCCAATAATATCACTATCAATTTGTTGTAAGTTAAACCCATTCAGGATGTGCAAAACTTTAATTAAAGTATTGGAATTTATCCGATACCAATTAAATAAATCAGCATTATTAAAGAAGTGAGTATAGATATTTTGAGCAGAACGATAGGACATTTCTAAAAGATAATCCATTGACATTCCTTGCGCTAAATCTAAATATCGCGGTTCAACTTCTTCTTTCCAATATTTAAACCCTCCATTAGAGAATTTACGATTAATTAATTTCTTGTCTTCACAAATTCTGACAATTAAAAGACGAGTGACATAAACATAAGCAGTTTGTCGAGCAAATTCTGTTTTTAATTTATCTTCATCCGCACCTTGTAAAATGGTTTTACTAACTAAATTACGCCAAGATATAAAATATTGATGTATTTTAATTGCATTTGCATGAGTTAAATTTTGATTGGCTTCCCATGCTTTCCAATCCAAAACAATTCTATAATATTCTTTTAAAATTTCACTTAGCTTAGTGTGGTCAAGTTTTTTAATTTTATTTTCATCAGCAATTTTAATTCCTAGTTCTTCTTGTTTTGATTCGGAAATATTAGGAATTAAATCTAATTGCACTACCTTTTGATTTTTACTAGGTTTTTTATCTTTTTGAGCTTGTTTTCTGGCTTGAGCATTTCTTAATTTATCTAAAAATATTTGTTCAAAATCGTGAATCGAACCTTGTGGTTTTTCGGCAAATTCAATTAATTTTTCACCAGCATCAGAAAATTCTTCAACTTCTAGAACTCCATACACTCTTAGATGATTTTTAATTTTATTCCGTAAACCTTCTAAAGTTTTAGTTATTGTTTCATTTTCTGATATATTTATTTTATCAATACTATTGGGTAAATATTTAGCTTGACAATATTGATCATATTCTTCCAGTGATAATTGCAATTGATATAAAACATCTTCTTCTAAAAGATTAATAGCTTGTTTGAGGTCTGCAATTAATAATTCATCAAAGTTAGGAGTATTATCTTGAGATTTTGCACAATTCAACCATTCATTTTCAGGTTTACTCAAGTCTTGAATGAAATTCTCAATATTTTCAAAACTTTGCTGATTAAATCTACGATATAAACTTTTTAAGTCTTGATTTTGTTCAATTGTTAAATTTTCAATTCCAGTTGAATGATAAGTTTCTATAATTTTCTGAATATCAAGATGTAAAACAGGATTCGGATAACTTGGGTTAGAAAAATCATAACCTAATAGCAACTTACCATTACAAATTAATCCCAGTTCATAACCTCGACTCGTTGCATAACCACGTAATTGTTGTAATGGATCAGATTTTTTAAGATTATATGCAGTATTTTTATCTTCAACTAGAAAACACCGAATATTACCACTTGCTAATTTTACTTCAAAATCTGGACGGCTACTATCTTTAGCATTACCTGTCGTATTTTTAGCTATATCTCCTGAATCAAAACCTAAAGCAAGCAGCAATGGCAAAACTATTTTAGTATCAACAATGTTATCTTCATCATTAGTTTGTGGTTCGGCAATATATTCTAAATAAGTTTTGCCTTCATAGAAGTTCTGATTATTGAAAATATTGAAGAAATCATTTTGAAACTGCTCAAAACTAGACATAAGTATTTACTTTATTTTTATTATTTAATCATTGTTCATTTTAGCATAGATATTGAAATGATACACCCATGCAAATCATTTAGATTGTAAATATTTGTAATATATAGGATAAACTTTTGCAACAAAATATTTATATTCATGGATGATATCAAGCTAAATTATCTATTTCTTCATCCTGTTAATCCTCTAATCCAGGATTTAAGGATGTACAGGATTGTAGTTTGTAGATTTTCTGTGAATAGTTAATGATTATAAATTATGATTCAGAGAAAAATATATTTTCTATCATTCACAAAAACCTATATTTCCTAAAAAACATCCTGTTAATCCTTTAATCCTGGGTATCCTGATTCTAACAATTTACTTATTACTCGATTTCCTTTATAATCAAAATACTAAACAATAGAAATAGCCAAACAGGAGTAAATAGATTATTAATAATCAACCTCAACTACTTCCAGGAGAAGGAATTGTAGGCACTTATGGAGACTTAATCAAACAGGGACGTAGAGGTGATAACCTCACACCTCATCATATACCTGCGGATGCTTTTATGAAAGCCAGAGTTTCGCTTAATTATACAACAGATCAAGGATATGCCATTATGATGGAACATTTATCACCAGGAAAAGGAGGTCGTCATCGGCAAACAATGTCTTACGGTAAACGCCCTAATTTAAACTTATCACCCAGAGTAGCATTAGCACAAGAAATTTGGGATGTACGTTGTATTTATCTTCGTCAAGGTTTGTATAATAGAGAAATCAGAGAAAGTTTGCAAACATTAATCAGACAGAATAAATATACTTGGCCATGGATTTTTGAGAAATAAGGGACAAAACAATGAATCACAATAATTTATTGGCAACCTTGCAAGAAAATCGCTTAATGCAAACAGAAGAACAAGTTACAAATTTTGAAAATGCTTTAACTGAAATAGCTGAAAGTCCTGATGAAAATAAATTATCTGCCTATCATCTAATTTTAGATGATCAATGTCAACAGCCAGAAGTGATGTTTAGCTTAATTCATTTTCTGGAATCTTTTGATATGGAAAAACAAATTACAGCATTTATTCATGTTGTGCCTCAATTAATGATAACAGCACCAGAATGGACGAGAATTATTCACAACCGGATTTTAAATGATGTATCAGCGTGTGGAGTTTATCGTCACGGTTTAGAATTAATAAATCGTAAAAACCCTCATCATTTTATCTATGATCTGTTAGAAGAAAGTGTTATTAATCAAATAAATTATCATATAGAAGCACCTCGTGGTATTTTAGTAGGAGAACTAGCAGAACCTCATTCTTTGACAAGACTTCCTTCTTGAAGATGTACTCGAAGGGAAAACTCTATAAAGGATTTATCACCTGGGGACTGGTGGTGTTATACTATTTTTAACCAGAAAAGGTAATCAACTTGTGTAAAAACCTAACTCTCTAACAGCTTTTCTAGTTCTGTTTAAGTGGTCTCTTTGAACTAAAAATCTTCCTGTCTCTAGAATGATGAATGTTAGAATAATTATCAATATTGCTGTAATATTTAGTAAAATCAACTAAATACTAGTCTTTAAGCAATGATGCTTACTTTTTGTAAAAGTCAACCCAAAAAACCTGCTTGTGAATTACTCTAATAATCTACAGGTAAATGTTTCCTCTTTGAACTCCTTAAGAGAACGCGATTGGGAAGCTTTAACTTCGCTATTTGATAGAGACGATAGCAATGAAATTGAAGACGAGATTAAAAGCAAATTGGTTTGGTTAGTACCCGAACCCTGTTGGGAAGATAATCCTTTTGAGTTATTGCGTGAGTTTTTGTGAAAATTCCCAACAGACAAGATACATATCTTAACTTTATTAATTCTCTTTTATTTCATAAAATCTATAACTTCGTTGTAGTCTTGTGAATGAACTACTCTAAGTGCAGATGATGCGACCGAGGGGGAGATGGTAAGATTTGATTTTAGTCGGTTGTGTGTGCTTATTGTCTTAATTTGTGGTTTATTAGCTGGTTGTAGTGGGAATTCTCGCGGAAATTACATTCTCCGAGTAGCTACTGAACCTGCATTTCCACCTTTTGAGTTTCAAAGTAAAGGTGGAGAGTTAGCAGGGTTTTCAATTGATTTAATGAGAGCAATAGCGACTGCTGCTAATTTTCGGGTAGAATTTCAGAGTTTGCCTTTTGATGGCATTATTCCGGCACTGCAAGCTAAAACCATAGACGGGGCGATTAGTTCCATTACAATAACTGAAGAGAGGGCGAAGACAGTGGCTTTTTCTCGTCCCTATTTTAAAGCAGGTTTGGCCATAGCTATTCGTGCAGATAATCAAAATATTACAGGTTTTGACAGTCTCCAAAATAAAAAAATTGCTGTTCAAATTGGCACAACTGGCGCAGAAAAAGCTAAAAGTGTGACTGGGGGGGAAGTTCGCAGTTTTGACTCTGCACCATTAGCCCTCCAAGAATTACAAAATGGCAATGTAGATGCAGTTATTAATGATGCACCTGTAACTTTATATGCTATTAATACAGGTAATTTGCAAGGAATCAAAGTTATAGAACAATTACTAACTGAGGAATTTTATGGAATTGCAACTGCTAAAAACTCTCCTTATTTATCTTTGATTAATCACGGTTTAACGAAGATTTTAAAAAACGGCAACTATCAACAGATTTACCAAAAATGGTTTAAATCTACACCGCCAATATTGCCAGAAATATTACCATTTATCAATAAAAACACAGCCAAATTAAACTCTTTTAGTGTATTTTGGCAATCTTTACCAACTTTATTAAGTGGTGTCTTGGTAACATTGCAATTAGCATTTATATCAGGTTTCTGCGGTTTAACTAGCGGTTCTCTAATTGGGATAATTCGGCTTTCTCATATTAAACCTTTGCGTTTTTTAGCCAGGGCTTATATAGATTTTTTCCGAGGAACGCCGTTATTAGTACAGATATTTATGATTTACTTTGGCTTACCAGCAATTTCTCCAGGGGAAACGCATCTTATCAATAAGGACTATTTAATCTCAATAATGACCCAAAAATTTGCATTAACGTCTACTTATTGACAATAATTTAAACCATCACGATGACTCTGAAAAAATCCATCAAACGATAAATACCGATTCTTTCGTTTATACACAAAAATGGTATTTTGTCAATAAAATTTAGATGCGTTTCCCCTGGCAATTTCTCAAGAGATGGGTTTTACTTTGACTTTAAATCGTCTTGCGGCTGGAGTAATTGCGTTAAGTTTAAATAGTGCAGCTTATATTGCGGAAATTGTGCGTGGAGGAATTCAATCTATTGAAATTGGACAATCAGAAGCAGCCAAATCACTCGGTTTAAATTCTGTGCAAACTATGACTTATGTGATTTTTCCTCAAGCATTACGCCGCATGATACCACCTTTAGGTAATGAGTTTATTAGTTTATTGAAAGATACTAGTTTAGTTGCTGTAATTGGGTTTGAGGAATTATTTAGAAAAGGACAATTAATTGTTTCAGAAAATTATCGCGCTTTTGAAGTTTATGCGGCTGTGGCTATAATTTATTTGTGTTTAACTTTGATTTGTTCCCAACTTTTTAGCAGGTTGGAAATTTGGATGAATCCAATGAGTAAGTAGGCTATCACCCACACTCCTGATTTTTATTCAATCCCCTTATAAACAACAACTAATAGCTAATTCTGCATTCTTCACCAAGGTCTCCTTATCAAGAGTCGAAACCGGATATTGAGGAGTTATCCGCAATAACTTTTCCACCCTCTCCCGCGCAGCTTCTACCACCGCTACATCTAAACTACCATTATTCAAACTATCAGAAAAATCTGCCGCTATTTTATATGTTCTTTCCAAAGAAGAAGAATTGATATTTCGAGAAACTATAAATAAATCACAACCAGCATGAAAAGCCCGCGCAACTGTTCCCGATTGCATAAAAATTTCCGAGACAGCTTTCATATCTAAATCATCGGAAACTATCACACCTTCAAAACCTAACTCTTTCCGCAAAATATCATTTAAAATGATTTTAGATAAGGTTGCTGGCACTTCTGGATCAATTTGCGGAAACAAAATATGCGCCGTCATAATTAACGGAATTTTGTCCTGAATTAATGTTTGAAAAGGAATCAATTCCCGGTTTCGCAAATCTTCCCGACTCAAATTTAATATTGGTAACTCCAAATGGGAATCTGTGCTAGTGTCTCCATGGCCAGGAAAGTGTTTAGCAGAACCTAAAATGCCCTCTTCCCGCAATCCTCGGTAATATTCCCGCGCACCTTCACTAGCGGTTTGCGGTGTATTTCCAAATGCACGACTTCCAATAATTGGGTTTTGGGGATTAGAGAAAATATCTGCAACCGGAGACCAAGAAACATTAATTCCCAAAGATTTTAATTCTAAAGCTGTGGCTTTTGCAACTTCATAAGCATGAGATTGCAATAAATAAGCGTAAGGAAAGCGAGTAATTGGTAAAGGTGTCCGCACAACTCGCCCACCTTCATGATCTAAAGTAGTAAAAATGGAGTCGCGTTCAGAATATTGGCGAACTTCGTCAATGAGGGTTTTAAACTTTTCTAACCAGACTGGATATGGTACACCGTCAAGAAAGTTTTTAGCAAAAAAGATAACACCAATCGGTTTTAATTCATTTAACGCCCGTTTATCATCATCGTTTAAACTTGTCCCAGAAATACCCAGAATTAGGTGATTACCAAAGCTTTGTGATAATTGAGATATTGACATAATTTGGTGATTTAAGTAAAGGATAAAGTATTTTCTGGTGTTGCTAAATTCAGGTATGAAATTCTCTTGATTGAACTTATAGCTTACGCTACACAATTAAAACTCTTACCTTTGCGTCTTTGCTCCTTTGCCTCTTTGCGTGAAACAGAATTCATACTGCCATTATGCAACGCATTTTCTCTACTTTATCCTTCCATGTTACTAAAAGTTAAAAACTAATAACTCACTTTTAGCATTAGCCATATTTTCAGTTTTTGGTGGAGATGGTTTCAACGTCATTTGTGGCGCATTTTGTTGTAAAACCACAGCCTGATAAGCTACGACTCCAGTATGTTCACTATCGAGACAACGAGCCGCTGTTCGAGACAAATCTAGGCTTCTTGGTGCAATATACGGACCGCGATCATTTACACGCACAATCACGGATTTATTGTTTTGTAAATTTGTTACTTTTAAGAAGGTATTAAAAGGTAGGCTACGATGGGCAACAGTGAAATCATCTTGATTATATATCTCACCATTTGCGGTTAAACGACCATGAAAATAGCCACCATACCAAGAGGCTATTCCAGAAAGTTTTGTATTTGAGGACTGTAATCCATACATTTCCATTTGCCCTTGTATCAGTGTCAGCGGTTTAGTATGGAGGGCTATTCGCAAATTATTCGTCCATTCCATTGCTAAAATATCACCGCTGCGACCAAGTTCATCAGAGACTTTTCTATCTATTGCAAATAGTAACCTATTACCTATCATCAGCGAAGGAGTCTTATCAACTAAACCTGGTTGTAATTGCGTAGGTTTTTCAGTAGGTGATATTACTAATTGCTGTAAGCGGTTTTGTAAAGCATTAGCTGTAATTTGATCAGGTAGTCGGGCAACAAAGCTGTTATTAACCCAGACCTCATAACTGGATGAATTCCGCTTGACAATCAATACTGGTGAGTAATCATAACTTCCATTTGGCTCAATTGGATTGTTGATGATATTAAAGAAGCTTTCGAGCGATCGCACAACAGTAGCTGGTGACAAATCTAGTTTAGGAACACTAACTTGAGTAAATATTATCTGTCGAAAGTTAGTAGAATTTTGCCAGTGAGGTTGTGCAGGTATATTTTCTGGCACAGAGGCACAAAATTTTGTTTCTTTTGCCTTCAAGGTTGTTGAAGGTAGAGTCATAGACCTATCTCTATATGATGATAATCGTCTATTTATCCAATCAAATGTCAAAGAGGTTTTTGATATTAAGGTTTTCTGCCAAGCAGTTTTATATTCTTGAGAAATGATCAGAAATTGAGCCTGGGGCTTGACTAAGTTGGCTGGAAGTTGTATTGGAGAAAATGCAGCTATTAAACCCAGCGGTAAATTTGCTGTCAACACCAAAGTACCACCTGTGAAGGATGTCGCCCATATTATTCCCGTTGATATCATAGTTTATTTATTCTCCAGATAGATGCACAATTCCTAGAGAAATAATTCCCAGGTTGAATAAAAAGAGAGTTTTTTTAATTACATAATTTCTATGTGATTTCAGACTTAATTATGATTAAACCCTCTGGGATCATCATATACCGTAATAGAGATTGAAATAAATAAAAGTTTTAAATCTAGTTTTCAGGTATTACTAATATTTCCATTACTTTTGCTTATGAATAGCGATTTATCCTGCCATTTACTTTACTAAGTCACATAGGCATCTTGCATATTAATACTTAATAAAAAAATCAGGTTTTGTATTTGTGACAAGCAGTTACCCAAAAATATACACGGATTGATGATGAGTCATAAACTACACTAAATATTTTTGACTTCAAAAAAATTTGTGTTAATCCCTGGACTGATGATTAGGGTAAATTAGATAGTTGGCGGAAGATTTTGGGAATTTTTTGGGAAGCAATCAAACTAGAATCGCCAAATGTAACGGATTGTAACGTATAATTAGAACGACAAAACAGTTAAGAAATATTAAATAATAGTAGGTTTAAATGCGCGTAGCAATCGCGGGAGCGGGTCTAGCAGGACTTTCCTGTGCAAAATATCTCACGGATCTAGGTCACACACCCATCGTTTTGGAACGCCGAGACGTAGTGGGGGGGAAAGTGGCAGCGTGGAAGGATGCTGATGGGGACTGGTACGAAACAGGACTGCATATTTTCTTTGGGGCTTATCCCAATATGTTGCAGTTATTCAAAGAATTGGATATTGAAGATCGGTTGCAGTGGAAAGAACACACAATGATCTTCAATCAGCCCGAAGCGCCGGGGACTTACAGCCGCTTTGATTTCCCCGATTTACCAGCACCTATCAATGGGATGGTAGCAATTCTCAGAAACAACGATATGCTGACCTGGCCGGAGAAAATCAGTTTTGGCATCGGATTACTACCTGCCATTCTCCAAGGGCAAAAGTATGTCGAAGAAATGGACAAATATTCTTTCCGGGAGTGGCTGCAAAAACAAAACGTCCCCCCCAGGGTAGAAAAAGAAGTATTCATTGCGATGTCCAAAGCCTTGAACTTCATTGACCCCGATGAAATTTCTGCTACTGTCCTCTTAACGGCTTTGAATCGCTTTCTCCAAGAGAAAAACGGCTCAAAAATGGCCTTCCTTGATGGTTCACCCACAGAAAGATTGTGTCAGCCCATTATTGACCACATTACTGAACGGGGTGGTGAAGTCCGTCTGAATGCGCCCTTGAAAGAGATTTTACTCAATGAGGATGGAACTGTGAAAGGCTTCCTCCTCCGCGGTTTAAATGGGGCAGAAGATGAAATATTTACAGCGGATACTTATGTCTCTGCCCTTCCAGTTGACCCCTTAAAGCCGATTTTGCCCATTTCTTGGAAAGAAATGCCATTTTTCCAAAAATTAGAGGGTTTAGAAGGGGTACCAGTGATTAATGTCCATATCTGGTTCGACCGCAAATTAACAGATATTGATCATCTGCTATTTTCGCGTTCTCCTCTCCTCAGCGTTTATGCTGATATGAGTAATACTTGCCGTGAATACGCCAATCCTCACCGTTCCATGCTGGAATTAGTTCTAGCACCGGCAAAAGATTGGATATCTAAATCCGATGAGGACATTGTTGCTGCAACTATTACTGAGTTAGAAAAACTCTTTCCCCAACACTTTGGGGGGGATAATCCTACCAAAATGCTGAAATATCATGTGGTAAAAACACCACGTTCAGTTTACAAGGCTACCCCAGGTCGTCAACAGTACCGTCCTTCCCAGGAAACCCCCATTACTAATTTCTATCTGACTGGGGATTACACCATGCAGCGCTATCTAGCCAGCATGGAAGGGGCTGTACTTTCTGGTAAACTGACAGCGCAGGCGATATTCCAAGCACAGACGGTAGCAAATCCCTCTAACCTGCAAACGCCAACACGACCGCCCGCCAAGAATGCTGCAACTGCCTGATTCCCCCCCGCGCATGAAAACGCTGGTCTCTATAGATGAGTCATACAACCTTTGTCGGGAACTCACAGCTAAGTACGCCAAGACTTTTTACTTGGGGACAATGTTGATGAGTCCGGCCAAGCGTCAATCTGTTTGGGCAATTTATGCCTGGTGTCGCCGCACAGATGAATTAGTGGATGGTCCTGCATCTGCTATTACCACGCCAGAAACCCTAGAACTATGGGAAAAGCAACTGGAATCCATTTTTGCGGGATGCCCATTGGATAATTATGATGTAGCGTTAGTAGATACTCTCCAACGCTTTCCGCTAGACATTCAACCCTTTCGGGATATGATCGCCGGTCAGCGGATGGATTTGTATCGCAGTCGCTATGCAACCTTTGAGGATTTATACCTCTACTGCTACCGAGTAGCGGGGACTGTAGGTTTGATGTCAACAACGATTATGGGTATAGATGATAATATCTATACAGCCCCTTGGCATCAAGGCCAACAGCCTTATCTTCCTATAGAAGAAGCGATCGCTTTGGGAATTGCCAATCAACTCACGAATATTCTCCGTGATGTTGGTGAAGATGCCCGTCGAGGCAGAATCTATATTCCCCTAGAAGATTTGGCCAAATTTAATTACACCGAGGAAGAATGTATTCGCGGCGTAGTGGATGACCGTTGGCGTTCACTCATGCGGTTTCAAATTGATCGCGCCCGTCAATTCTATATTCAAGCAGATAAAGGTATTAGTTATCTTTCTGCTGATGCTCGGTGGCCTGTTTGGGCTGCATCCATGCTCTATGAGCAGATTTTAGAGGTGATTGAGCGCAATAATTATGATGTGTTCAGTCAGCGAGCTTATGTTCCCCAATGGAAAAAGTTACGTACTTTGCCAGCAGCTTGGATGCGATCTCAAGTTTTATAAGGAAGAACGTCGAAAACCCTTGAAAATGTGGCTGACTGAGTCAGCCACATTTGGGCTTTAGACAAGAGATGAAGGCTAGAGGCTTTCCTTTATCCTGCATTGACGTTAATTTGAAAATTTGAAATTATTTCAAATTTTAATCCATATTCGTGATAGAATTAAATTGTCACTAAAGACATAAAAAGCTACCGAGGGACTCTCGGAAAGTTACGCTTGTCAGATATGATTTCGCCCGCCAGGGCAAACGAAATCAGGGCAAGAACCCAAATATTTAAGGAACCCTGCCTGAAACTGGGATAACTGAGGGATATAGACTGAAACTCTCTATAGAATCTCCGCGTCTTTAGACCGGAGAGTGTCAAAACTTGGTCATTGGTCAATGGTCAATGAATCTATTTACAAAATAACTATTGACAAGCTCAAAAACTTCTGCTACGATTATTACTCATGACCTGGAGAGGTGGCTGAGTGGTCGAAAGCGGCAGATTGCTAATCTGTTAAGGGATTATATCCCTTCGGGGGTTCGAATCCCCCCCTCTCCATTTTTACAGAAGCTACATACCGGATTTCTTAAAGAAGTCCGGTATCTGAGTATAAACTAGATCCAAGTTGGAAACTATAGTTTTGAAAGAGCTTGATGTTAACCTACATCCTCTATCCGCTTATGGTGATAATTTTATCAACTCTGTACCACTATGTTAACATCTGCAATTGATACTAACGATATAAATACTATTCAAGCGGTAAGGGAAGGGGTCGTGGTCAGAGATCGCTCTGATTGGGGGCGTATTCGGATTTCTGATGATGATCGTCTCCGCTTTTTACATAATCAAAGCACTAATGATTTTCAATCTCGCAAACCTGGTCAGGGCTGCGATACTGTCATGGTGACATCTACCGCTCGGACGATAGATTTAGTGACTGCTTATGTATTAGATGATGCTGTTTTATTGTTAGTTTCCCCTCACCGTCGTCAGGAACTTATGGCATGGTTAGATCGCTATATCTTCTTTGCAGATAAGGTTAAATTAACTGATGCGACTGAGGAAACGGCAACATTAAGCCTGATTGGACCTCAAAGCCATGCTATCGTCGAAAATTTAGGAGCTGGTGATTTAATTGGTCAACCAGATGGTAATCATATTTTAGTTGATCGGGTGATAGTTGCAGTGGGTAGTGGCCTGGCTGCACCTGGATATACATTGATTTTACCGATTGCCGAAAAACAAATATGGTGGGAGAAAATACTAGGATTGGGGGCTGTGGAATTGAGCGATCGCGCTTGGGAAATGTTACGAATATTACAAGGTCGTCCCGCGACCGATTCAGAACTCACGGATGATTATAACCCCTTAGAAGTGGGTTTATGGCAGACAGTTTCCTTTAGCAAAGGTTGTTATATCGGTCAGGAAACCATTGCCAGACTTAATACATACAAAGGTGTAAAGCAATACCTTTGGGGAATTCGTCTTAGTGCTACGGCTGAACCAGGAACAGTCATCACCATTGGGGAAGAAAAAGTAGGTAAACTCACCAGCTATACAACCACTCCTGATGGTCATTTTGGACTAGGTTACATCAGGAGTAAAGCTGGTGGAGTTGGCTTAAAAGTACAAGTTGGAGAAACAGAAGGGGAAATAATTGCTATTCCCTTTGTTTCCCACGAATATCCATTAAGTAATGTCTAATTGTCCATTACCCATTTCCTCTACCTGGGCACAATTCATCTAGCCAAGACGGAAAAATATTGCTATAAGTAGATGAAATCCCGGTAATATTTGGGCTGGGAATTCCCGTAGTTATCAATCGTTTATCTATTTGTTCCCTGGCCAATCCGACAGGTAGCTTAACTGAAGAATGATGATGAATCGGTGTAGCCACTGCAATCACAGAAATGCCTGTAGTCATTTTCAATAACACCTGTTTGCGTTCTTTGGGTACAGGTGAATCTGTCAAGGCTATATGAGCAGGAGAGGTACTCACAATCTCATTTTTTGCGGTAGAATGCTGGGATTTTAATAAGTTTAATTCCTGTTCAGGATTGAAGTGCAAACACAAAGCTGCAATGATCCTATCAGGATCATTGTTTAAATCCAAAATGAAAGGGAGGATTTTTTTTAACTCTGGTTCTAAAGTGGATAAAGTTGCTAAAATGTAACCAGAAGAAGGTCTGCGGATGCCAGCATAATCTTTCCAGATTCGCATTTTAACTAGCCAAGAACGATTTTGTTCATAATAAATTAGCCACTTCATTTTTAATGCTTGACGTAGATGCTGAATATCCATTCATTCCCTCACTTCTTACTGTACTAAATTACAGCATTTATATATTTTCAGTGATCTTTATCCCTGGGGATGAAACCGATAATAAAGCATTTCCTTAACTCTTTTACCAGCTAATAAATGTTGTTCCACTAATCTGGGTATTTCTTGAGGTAAAACCCGACAATACCAAACCATTTCGGGTAAAACTAGCACCATTGGACCATTACCACATTGACCTAAACAGCCACTAGCTGCAATTGTCACATTAGGAGCAGGTAAAGCTTGTAAAGCTGCTAATATTTCCTCTGCACCTTGTTTTTTACAAGTACGATGTTGACATACTTTTACAGAAATAGGCAGGGGTTGTTCCTGAGTTGGGATGTTTGACATTTGTTTACAGTTAATTCACTGAAAATATCCAAATATTTACTGTTTTTACTTGCTAGTAACTTTTTTATCAAGACGTTCAGCCAGCCATAATTTAATAATAGAATCAGAAGTAACACCCAAGCACTGGGCTTCATCTAAATCGCCACTATGATACTATATTTGGTATATGTGGCGATCGCTAAGAAATCCTAATTGATCACTAATCCTTTACTGGCTAACCATGCACTATTAAATATTCGTGATTGATAGCGAGAACCACTGTCACACAAAATAGTTACAATAGTATGTCCTGGACCCAACTGTTTAGCTAAAGCCACAGCCGCACCGACATTAATTCCTGTTGAACCACCCATTAATAAACCATCTTTTCTTAATAGTTGATAAACAACACGCAAGGCTTCAGAATCATCAATTTGGATAGCATCATCAATAGGTGCGCCTTCCATATTGGCGGTAATGCGACTATTACCAATACCTTCAGTAATCGAATTACCTGCTATTTTGATCTCACCAGTTTTGATATAGCTATATAGTCCACTACCTAAAGGGTCAGCAACAACACATTTAACGCCCGGATTTTGTTCTTTTAGGTACATTGCCACACCAGCATAAGTACCACCAGTACCAGTTGATGCCACCCAGCCGTCGACTTTACCATTTGTCTGTTGCCAAATCTCTCTACCTGTGGTCTCATAATGGGCTACACGATTGGCTAAATTATCAAACTGATTAGCCCAAATGGCGTTTTCCATTTCTGCCGCAATTCTACCAGATAGTTTAACGTAATTATTCGGATCTTTGTAAGGGACCGCAGGAATAGGACGAACTTCCGCCCCCAAGGTAGTTAAAGCATCTATTTTTTCTTGGGATTGGGTATTGGGAATAATAATCAAGCATTTATAACCTTTGACGTTGCAAATATGTGCCAGTCCAATTCCCGTATTTCCCGCTGTTCCTTCAACTACTGTACCACCGGGTTTGAGAAGTCCTTTTTTTTCTGCATCTTCGATAATATACAGCGCAGCCCGATCTTTGACAGAACCACCAGGGTTCAGATATTCGGCTTTGGCTAAGATTTCACAACCTGTTTCTTCGCTAAAACTGTTTAAACGAATTAATGGGGTGTTACCAATTGTACCAACAAATCCATTTTTGATATCCATTTTGCATCTACCTGAGTTTTTCCCAATCAAATTTTGACATTTTTATGTAATTTTGTTTCGCGCAAAGACGCTAAGGAGCAAAGACGCTAAGGAAGAAATACATTAAAATTGCTATAATCTCAATTCTAATGGGATCTTCTTCCCGAAAATTTCTGAAAAGCAAGTACAAAAGATTGAATTTAAACTCAATCTAGCAATGTTAATATTGCTTTGGTTGTTTCTGTGCGTAAGTTATCATACAATATACTAAATGATTTCATAAACAAGGTGGACATTAATGAAATCTCCCCATGAACACAATCAAGACATTCAACGTCGGCTAGAAAAGCGACTCCGAGAACTGGATGATCAAATCAATGCTATTGATCAACCTGTTTATAAAACTCAGAAACATCAACCAGAACAATCTCAAAAACCTTGGCTAAGAAAAATCATTCTTGGTGGAAAATTTTTTGGTTTGGCTGTTGCAACTATAGTTGCAGTTCGAGTAGCCTCAGTTTTAGCCGGAATTATTATTTTTGGGGCTTTGGCTTTTCTTTTTTACAAACTTTTCTTAGAATCGCAAATTAAAAAAAAACTCTAAATAAAGTATAATCATCATGAATTATCAAGTGGGAACTGAGCAATTTATAAATGATTTAGAACGGGTTTCTCAGGTTCGTTCAGAAATTGCTATTTGTTTAGCTTATTACAATCAATAAGATCCCCGACTTCTTGGAGAAGTCGGGGATCTAAATCTGACATTATCCGATTCTATTTCTGATTCTTTCTGGACTACCTGTAGGAATTGCAGCAATTAATTTTTGTGTATATTCTTCTTTTGGTTCTAAGTAAATACTGTCAGATGTCCCTGATTCCACTATTTTCCCTTGATTCATCACTAAAATGCGATCGCTCAAAAATTTGACTACACTTAAATCATGGGAAATAAAAATGTAAGTTAGTTGAAAATCCGCTTGTAATTCTTTCAATAAATTGAGAACTTGCGCTTGCACAGATACGTCTAAAGCTGAAACTGATTCATCACAAATAATAAACTTAGGTTTTAAAGCCAAAGCGCGAGCAATACAAACCCGTTGACGCTGACCACCGGAAAACTGATGAGGATATTTTTTCATATCATCCGCACTTAAACCCACCCGTTCCAACAGTTCCACTACCCTAGCTTGTCGCTGTTGTTTCGACTTACCGACACCATGAATTAACAGCGGTTCTACAATCGCTTCCCCAATCTTAATCCGGGGGTTGAGGGAACTAAAAGGATTTTGGAAAATAATTTGCATTTCCCGTCGTAAGTGCTGCAAAGTTTTCCCAGTCAAGTGAGTAATATCCTGTCCATTAAATAATATTTTACCGCTCATCGGTTCGATTAATCGCAGCAATGTTCTACCTAAAGTAGTTTTACCGCAACCAGATTCTCCCACCAATCCCAAGGTTTCTCCCGGAAAAACATCAAAGGAAACCCCATTTACAGCCTTATGGTAACGTTTTGTGCTGCCAAATACCCCCCGGACTGGAAAACCCACTTCTAAGTTACTAACTGTCAACAGAGGTGTTTGTGAACTAATATTTGCTAATCTTGCGTTAGTCTCGTCCCTAGTAGTTTCTGCTGGTTGTGCAGGTTCTTTACTCTGAATTGTCACTTTTCCAAATTCATCTTCTGTCACCCTCATGTAGTCAGAAACAGTCAGCAGTTTGTGGGGACGACGATTCAAACTAGGACGACAAGCTACAAGTCCTTTCGTATAAGGATGTTGGGGGTTATTGAAAATTTGTGCTGCTGCACCATATTCGACAATTTTACCTTTATACATCACTGCTACTTGGTCAGTAATTTCCGCAATTAACCCCAAATCATGGCTAATAAAAATCATTGCCATATTGCGACTTTGTTGCAGTTCATATAACAATGCTAGAATTGTCGCTTGCACAGTCACATCTAAGGCTGTAGTTGGTTCATCAGCAATTAATACAGATGGATTGCAAGAGATAGCCATGGCAATCATAACTCGTTGCAATTGTCCTCCAGATAGCTCATGGGGATATCTTTCCAACATAGCTTCTTTGTGTTCTTTCACCAACTGTGCTAATTTAAAACTACCTGATGCAGATAAATTATGATCAAGATACTGTTCCTCAATTTGTTCATCACTAGCTAAAAGTTTAACTTCTTGTAAACCCGCGATCGCAATTCTTTTCGCTTCAATTGCATTTACATTCTGATGTCGCATAATAGCTTCTTGCAACTGAAACCCGATAGTATAAACCGGATTTAAAGAACTCATTGGTTCTTGAAAAATCATCGCAATATCACCACCTCGATAAAGCTGCATTTCTTGAGGTGATAATGCTAATAAATCCAGCGGTTGTCCACTTGTCCGAGAAAAGAAAATTTCCCCTCCACTCACTTTTCCTGGATATTGCAACAAACCCATGATTGCTAAAGCCGTAACCGACTTTCCACTTCCCGACTCTCCCACTATTCCTAAAGTCTCACCCTGATGTAGCTGAAAACTAATATCATCAATAGCTTTTACTTTACTGCTGTCACTGATAAATTCAACTTGTAGATTGCGAACCCCTAAAACTGTTTCTTTCATATTACCAATTACCAATTACCAATTACCAATTACCAAATTACAACTTAGGTAAGACATTTGGCAATAAATGTCCTGGAAGCTTAGATAAAGCTAAATTTTGTCCTTGAATTCCTAACTCATTGTGAAAAGCCCGAATTGTGCTAATAATATAGCTGATTGTTGTTTGATAATTTTCTGTTTGTCTATCAAATCCACTTAACGCTTGTAAATGATTTTCTAAAGCGGCTTCTAACTGTTGAGAAAGCATTTTTTTATCACCATTAAAAGACAAATTTATCACTAAATAATAATGAGCTAATCCTAAATTATTGTGTGTCATCCATAAATCAAAACTTAAAGGTAGACTACTAAGTAAGTGAGCCGTATTCACAGCTTCTTCATAAGCATTAATACATAATTTTACGAATTTTTGTTGATCTTCTTTTGTTGTTTGTGGCTGATTTGCTAGATGCCAGTAAGCGATACCCAGATTATTTTGAGTAGCAGCATAGGATTGAGGAACATCCACAGATGTTCGATATTTTAGGGCTTCATTATAAACCTGAATTGCTAACTGGAGATTTTCTATTGGTTGTTCATATTGGGAAAGATTCCAATAAGCCGTACCCATATTATTTTGAATCATCGCATATTTTAGGGGATCATTTGTCTGTTGATAGTGAACGACTGCTAACTTATAAGCAGAAATCGCTTTGGTGAGATTTTCTACAGGTTGATCGTACTGCCCTAGATGCCAATAAGCTGTACCTAAATTGTTCTGACAAGCAGCATATTTTAAAGGTTCTATTTCTTCTTGTCGGTAACGAATGGCTTCATCATAAGCAATAACTGCGAACTGCCAATTTTCTACAGGTTCAGCAAATTTCGCTAAGTCACCATAGGCAGTACCCAGGTTATTTTGAATCCGCGTATAAGTTTCTGGCTGAGTATCACCTGTAATTATCTTGAGTGCTAATTTATAAAAGTCTACCCCTTGTTGAATATAAATTTTTGCTTCTTCAGAATTATCAGGGATGCGGTGCAACATCCAGTAAAGTGTCCCCAAATCATTCAAAATATCTGGAAGTTGTGGAGAATTTTCATCATAATTAACTGCTTCCTGATAAGCTAGAATTGCTATCATCAAATTTTCCACAGTTGCTTGTCCTTGCTCAATCTGCAACCGATAGAAATTACCAAGATTCTGATAAGCTATCCCTAACTCTTCTCCCTTAGCTGTTTGAATATGTAACTGTTCAATTTCCCAGAGTATTTGTTGAATTTGATCACTATCATCAGTATTTATTGTTGCCTTAATTAATCCTTGCAACTCCTGGTTAATATGAGATAAGGAAGGAAAATGCTGATTAGTTGTTATTTGAGGAGATTGAGCCGGAAATTTATCTGGTATTTGTGTTAAATCTGTGGTTGAAGTTAAAGGCAAATCAAACTCATTTGTTTTTTTGATGTCTTGAGAAACTTCCTCTTCATTAACAACTAAATGCTCTAAATTTTCTTGACCTAAATTATAGGAATCTGCAAATTTTTCTGGATAACCTCTATTATCTATAGTTGGTGTCGGTTCTCCTGCAAATACAAATACGCCGGTTCGACAATGCCAAAATTTTGATGCTGATTGCTGAATCGCAGACAACCAAGGACGAGAAACCCAAAATAAAAGACTAGATTCTACAAAGTGACTAAATTCCTGACTTGATAAATGCTGTTCACCTAAACGGAGATAATTTAAAAATAAACGTTGTACTGCTACTGGTTCTTTAGTCAGCATTTCTACCCCGACAATCTGAAATCCCGGCATTGGTAAGGGACGGCCAGGATTATCTGTTGATCCTCCCACCATCGGGGGTGGATAATTAGCTAACCATTCATTGATTTGCGCTATAGGATTAGGATCACTTAAATTTAAACGCAGAGTGACTAATCGCGGATAAGCTGGCGTGCTAAAATCTCCCACATTAGCTCGCTGATATATGACCTTACCCACTGGATAAGCTAGAGTGGAGTGTAACCGCGCTGCTATCCGATTTCTTAAATGTAAATTATCACATATAGCAAATAGGATTTGTCTACGTAAACCCAGACTCAGAGCAAGTTTTAGGCGTTGATATACTTGCCGATTCAAACTAATGTTTTCTGTATGTACAGTTTCATTCACGCTTGTATTTAGTTGAGTTTTAGCCCTATTTTCTGTATACATCCTGACTGAATAAATTAAATATTAATGTCACATCTCATAATTTGGATTTTCACGGAGATGCTTTCTTTTTCAGGATGAATCAAATTTTATGGGCTAGAATATCAAAAAAAAAGACTATGATTATACTTGTATTTTGCCATTCTAGCAAAAAATCAGGCTCTTGATCAAAATAAGAACCTGAAATCAGGAAAGGCTGTTAAAGGGCAGTTTTGCAATTAGCTAACATTAGAGACAGTGAAAGCGACAAAAATTACCCCTCCAATTAAAAGCATCGCTGCAATTCCTAAGATAATATAAGTACGCTTTTGGGAGTTTGTTGGTGGTTCAGCTTGATAAAGCTTGGGTTCTTTAGCAAAGTTATTGAGAAGACCACCTTCTTCGTTTGTATAGGGCATGAACTGATTCCTTATTATCTTTCTTGACTTAATGTTACATAAATTTTACATCACTCTCATAAAAATAGTTACATTAATCAAAGTTTTTGGGATTTTGGCTGCTGTCTTGACAAAATAGACAATTTATGTTTAATTTTGTGCTATTCTATTTCACCTGAATGCTAATTCAGGAAGAGAATTCATTCCTAATTAAGCGCGAAGTTCAGTTACATGACTATTTGCCATCAAATTTTTGTTACACTGTTCATAGTGATTTATATTTTTGAATCTCAATCAAAACATCATAATTATGCAAAGAATCTCTATAGAAAATTTTGGTCCTGTTAAAAAATTTGAGGCTGATATTACAGATGTTATGCTGTTAATTGGACCCCAAGCAAGCGGTAAAAGTACAATTAGTAAATCTATTTTTATATTCAAATCTATTAAAGATGAAATACTTGATTATATATATGCTAACGATCTGACTTCTCCTAAACCTCTCTTAGATTTATTAAGTCATCTGGTAGTTAATTTTTTAGATAATTTCAATCTTTCATTGGATTGTGAATTATTTAGAGTCGCATATCAATATTCACCAACAAAACAAATAGCCATTTACAAAAATCAATCTAAATCTTTTGTTATTCCAAAAATAAAATTAAGTAATATTCTAGAAAACGAATTAAGTTTGCTAATTACAGAAATTTTAAATTACAAAATAATTTCCAAAGAACAACAGCATAAATTTAAATCATTAGAAGAATTACGAGAATTAGAATCAGACAGAAGATTGCAGTTTAAAAATTTTAAATCGCGCATTGATAATATATTTGAGGAAACACACTCTCCTGTATTTATTCCTGCTGGTAGAAGTTTGATGTCTACATTAACAAATCAACTACAAGATATCAACAATCCAAACATTTTAGACTACTTTACACAATCTTTTGTAAAGCGAATTAATTTATTGAAAACTTACTTTACAGATGATTTAAATACTCTTATTCAAAATAGAAATATTGCTGTTGATTTAGGTTCTAACTTACTAGATTTATTAAAAAAAATCCTCAAAGGTGAATATAGATTTAATGCTGATATTGATAAAGAAAGAATTTATTTTAAAAATAACCAATATGTGAAACTACAATATGCTTCTTCAGGACAACAAGAATCTGTCTGGATTTTATTGCTGATATTTCGATATATTTTAGATGAAACGAGTGTATTTATGGTGTTTGAAGAACCAGAAGCACATCTTTATCCTGAAACCCAAAGTGATATTGTAGAACTGATTGGTTTATTAGCAAATGTTTATAATAATCAAATAATTATAACTACTCATAGTCCTTATATTTTATCTGCTTTCAATAATCTTTTATATGCTTATCAAGTAGGTAAAAATAAAATAGGTGATGAAAGAGAAGCAGTAGAAAGTATTGTTAATAGTAAAAGTTGGATTGATCCAAATCGCATTTCAGCTTACTTTATTTCTGAAAATGGCTATGAATCAATTATTGATGAAGAATTAAAATTAATTCAAGCGGAAAAAATAGATAGCGCATCCAGTATAATTAACGACAAGTTTAATGATCTATTCAATCTGGATGAATAACTATGTGTAACGATTTATTTAGAGAAAGTGAATGTAAGGAATTTTGTGATACTAGAAAAACCATAGTTGTTAAAGATTCAGGAAATAAACAAGAGTATAGAATCACCAATGATAACGGTAAAGAGATTTGTAAGATTAAGGTTGATGGTTGCTTAATTAAAGAAGGTGAAAGATGTGATTACCTAATTTTAGCCTGTGAAGATAAATCAGCGTTTTTTGTAGAATTAAAGGGACATGATTTAAAAAAAGCAATTGCACAAATAAATTCATCTATAAATCAACTGATGACTGAAATAAAAGAATTCAAAATTTATGCACGTATTGTCTTAAATAGAAATCCCACACCTGATATTAATAGTTCTATAGAAATTAAGCTCAAGAAACGTCTTAAACAACAAAATGGCAAAGATTCTGGTGATCTGATCAAATATAAAAGTCAGGTTTTAGAAGAAAATCAGATCCCCGACTTCTTCAAGAAGTCGGGGATCTAAGTAAATACAAATTAGCCCGTAATAGTCCCCGTTAAAGGAGAACTAGCACTAGCGTAATCCTTTATGGGCATTCGTCCTGCCAAATAAGCCATGCGACCGGCTACCGTTGCTAAATTCATCGCATAAGCCATTGCTGGGGCATTCTGAGCCAGGGCGATCGCACTATTAATCAATAACGCATCCGCTCCCAATTCCATCGCCTCAGCAGCCTCAGAGGGCGCACCAATGCCGGCATCTACCACTACGGGAATATGGGCATTTTCAATAATAATCTGAATATTGGCAGTTGTTTGCAGTCCTTGTCCCGAACCAATAGGGGCAGCCAAAGGCATAACCGTGGCACAACCCACCTCTTCTAGTCGCTTGGCTAACATGGGATCAGCATTAATATAAGGCAATACAGCAAAACCCTCCTTTACCAACTGTTCCGCAGCTTGCAAAGTGCCAATGGGATCAGGTAATAAATACTTGGCATCAGGTATCACTTCTAACTTAACAAAATTATTATCTTCCTGTCCTAATAACTTGGCCATTTCCCGTCCCAACCGTGCCACTCGCACCGCTTCTTCTGCGGTTTGACAGCCAGCGGTATTGGGTAACATCCAGATTTTACTCCAATCTAGTGCCTCTGCTAAACCTTCATGTCCTGGGGCGTTGGTTTGTACCCGTCGCACAGCCACCGTGACAATTTGACAACCACTAGCAGCGACACTTTGCTGCATTTCTCGGATATTGCGATATTTACCGGTTCCCGTCATTAACCGAGATTTGAAGCTTTTGCCGGCAATAATTAAGGGTGAATCGGGAACAATTAAATCTGATATTTCTGGGTTACGGTGTCCGTTAGTGGCAGGAGTCGCGTGAATTAACATTGGTGTAGTAGTAGATGACACAGTAGAAAAGCGAGAATAATGAAAATTAGCTAAAAGAGGATCTGCTTTTTGTTCACAAATCAAATCAGCAATTAATGTGGCTGTAATTGGTGCAAGTAAAATACCATTGCGGTGATGACCAGTAGCCAAGGTTAAGTTACTACAATAACTATGACCCAAAATAGGGAATTCATCGGGAGTAGCGGGACGAAATCCCCACCAAAGTTCTTGTAGAGGATAATTCTCTAGTTGGGGATATAGTCGTATAGCTGATTGTAATAAACTTTGAATGCCCCCAGGGGTATTATGGGCAGTAAATCCTACATCTTCGCTAGTTGCACCAATAATGATAGAGCGATTGCGGCGGGGAACAATATAAATATTTTCACCAAACAACACCCTGGTTAAAGGTAATTCAGTCACAAAGTCCGGGACTCGCACACTCAACATTTGTCCTTTGCGGGGACGCACTGGTAAAGGTAATAATTGATTTGTCCAAGCACCAGCAGTTAAAAGATAATGATCAGCGCGAAGTAACCCAGTATTAGTTTGTACACCAATAACTTTTCCCTGTTGTTGAGAAATCGCTTCTACTGTAATTCCATCTTGGAAAACAACACCCAAAGAGGTAGCCGCAGTTCGCAGAACTTTCATTAAAGCCCTGTTATCAACTTGCCCATCTTCAGGATACCACCAGCCACCAACCACATCTGCACCCAAACCTGTTTGATATTGGTTAATCGTATTTTTATCTAACCAGTTAGCGTTTTTGTGTTCCCGGTTTTCAGGTTGTTGATACAATGGTGCGAGGATACCGCAAGGCCAATAACCTGTATTGTTTAAATCTTTTGTGGCGGTTAATTTTGTTAATTTTTCCGTCCAGTCTAAATATAAATTACGCGATCGCCGACATAAAGACAACATCGCCTCATTAGTAATATTTTCCGCATCAGGCGCTAACATTCCCGCTGCGGCATGGCTGGCTGCGGCAGTAAAATCACGGCAAATTACAGTTACATTTGCACCCCGTAATTTGAGTTCAACACCGCAAGCCAACCCGATAATACCACCACCAATAATTAAAACATCATTAGTCATTAGTCATTAGTCAATTAGTTATTAGTAAATAACTAATAACTCATAAATGGCGCAGAGGGGGTGGAAATTGGTCATTGGTCATGAGTTTTTTAATTTTGACCTTTGACCTTTAACTAAATTTTTCCCTAGTTACCACAAAGCCCGAATTGGTGCTTTGTTTTCATTGGTATTACTACCAGAATTTGAGTTACGTTCTGTAGTAGAAGTTTCATTGGCAGAACTGGAACTTTTATTACTATCACTTGTTTCTTGTGTAGTATTAGCAGAATTGTTGGTAGTCTCTGTAGAACCATTACTTTGAGCTACACGGGTATTCCGAGGGTTTTCACTGGCAGAATTAGAATTGTTTCCGCTGGAAGTTTCTGACTCATTACTACTAGTATTTTCCGAATCATTCCCATTCGCAGCACTATTAACATTAATATTAGCGGGAAGAACGCTAGATTCTTTGCGTCCTTGGGGAACATTAGCAGTTTGTTGTCCGCCCATAGGAAAATTAATTCCCAGTAACGTACCTAGCAAAATTGCTACGCCGCCAGCCATTAAAATCAAGGGTGTCCATCTACCCATCTTGTTTCTCTCCTTGTTAACCTTCTGGTATCTAAACTAATTGAGAACCTTGACCCCAAAACCCATAAAATTTAGTTACTTTGACATCACCTAAAACCTGAATTTGGCAAGTTAAACCCAGGCCGTTTGTAGGAGAATGGGGAGGAAGCGATTCCTAGATTGTGCTTCGCTATCGCTGTGTTTGCTCAGGCCAATTCACTGCGGACACCTCACTTTCTACTGTAACCGCATAAGTACCATAAGTGCCAATGCCTCCACAGTTGATCATCTCTGTGTACCTTATCCCCAGCCTCTTCTTTACACTCAATTAATTTACTTGGCCTTACTAACTGAGGGATATTGAAATTACCGAAATAGCGTTTTGTTGTATATTGGCACATCGCCGCCAATTTGTCTCTCAGGTGTCAGTGTTGAACCAACGGTTCACCCAATTTTTATGACCACAACTCCCTCAAATCAACTTTGGATCTATGACACTACTCTCCGCGACGGAACTCAACGAGAAGGACTGTCAGTGTCTATAGAAGATAAGTTACGCATTGCTCACAAACTTGATGAATTGGGTATACCCTTTATTGAAGGTGGTTGGCCGGGAGCAAATCCCAAAGATGTCCAATTCTTCGAGCAACTTCAAACAAATCCCCTCAAACAAGCAGAAGTTGTCCCTTTTTGTTCCACCCGTCGTCCTCATACCAAAGCAGTAGATGAACCCATGCTCCAAGCGATTTTGGCGGCAGATACGCGCTGGGTGACAATTTTCGGTAAATCTTGGGATTTGCACGTTACAGCCGGACTCAAGACCAGTCTGGCGGAAAATCTAGCCATGATTGGCGACACAATCGAGTATTTGCGTTCTCAAGGACGGCGAGTAATTTACGATGCTGAACATTGGTTTGATGGTTATAAGCAAAATCCTGATTATGCTTTACAGACGTTGACAGCAGCAGTCACAGCAGGTGCAGAATGGTTAGTTTTATGTGATACCAATGGTGGGACTTTACCTCATGAAGTTTCGCAAATTGTGTCAGTTGTCAGTGGTCAGTTGTCAGTTGTGAGTCAGCGCGGTCTTGGGGGTTTCCCCCATGAGCGACTGACGAACCCCGAAGGGGTTAGTTGTCAAGAAAAAATTCCCCAAATAGGAATACATACTCATAATGATTCAGAAATGGCGGTGGCGAATGCCTTAGTGGCAGTTATGGCTGGAGCTAGAATGGTACAAGGAACAATTAACGGTTATGGGGAACGTTGCGGTAATGCAAATCTGTGTTCTGTGATTCCCAATTTACAGCTAAAGCTGGGTTATAGTTGTATCGGTGAACACCAGCTAAATCAGCTTACAGAAGCTAGTCGGTTTGTCAGTGAAGTTGTTAATCTCGCACCTGACGAACACGCACCTTTTGTGGGACTTTCGGCTTTTGCTCATAAAGGGGGAATTCATGTCTCTGCGGTGGCACGGAATCCTTTAACCTATGAACATATTCAACCGCAATTGGTGGGAAATCACCGCCGGATTGTGATTTCTGAACAGTCTGGTTTAAGTAATGTCTTAGCTAAAGCTCGCAGTTGTGGGATTGAATTAGATAAGGATCATCCCCAAGCTAGACAAATTCTTCACCGCATGAAGGAATTGGAAAGTCAAGGCTATCAATTTGAAGCCGCAGAAGCTAGTTTTATTCTTTTGATGTATGAGGCTTTATCCTGTCGTCAGCAGTTTTTTGAAGTTCAAGGTTTTCAAGTCCATTGTGATTTGGTGGAAATGAAGGAATCTACTAATTCTTTAGCAACTGTGAAAGTTGCTGTTAATGGTAAAAATATTCTCGAAGCCGCAGAAGGTAATGGCCCAGTAGCCGCTTTGGATGCCGCTTTGCGGAAGGCTTTAGTGAATTTTTATCCCCAAATTGCCGATTTTGAATTGACTGATTATAAGGTGAGAATTCTCAATGGAAATACGGGAACATCTGCTAAAACTCGCGCTTTAGTAGAATCAGGTAATGGTCAACAACGCTGGACTACTGTAGGAGTTTCTAGCAATATTTTGGAGGCTTCTTATCAAGCTGTGGTTGAAGGTTTGGAATATGGGTTATTGCTGCATTTCCAAGCTGAAAAGGCGTTGAAAGTTTAGAGGTTGATAAATTTTGGTAGAGATGTTTAATGTCTCTACCTGATTAATGTCTGATAGCGTAGCGTGGCGTAGCCATATCAGGATTTCTGGTTACTGAGCGAAGTCGAAGTACAGGATTAAAGGATTTACAGGATTATCTATTGATAATTTATTCATTTTGATTACACACATTTTACATTTGAATTCTGAATATTCTGAGTTGTGAGATACCTAACTTATTTTCTACATCTTTTCATTTATCAATATCAATTATATCAGAAGTCGGTTATCTTTAAATGCAAACTAACATCCTGCAAATCCTTTAATCCTGTAAATCCTGATTCTGACAAATAATTACAAACTCATTTCTAACAACACTTTTAAAACTCCTTTAGTTTTGGCTTTCTCAAAAGCTGCTAAACCTTGAGAAAGTGGATAATGACTATCAATTAAAGATTGAACATCTATCTTTCCCGTCGCTAACAATTCCAATGCTGGAACAAAGGGACCACAACGAGAACCAATGAGAGTGATTTCATCTACCACTAAAGCAGAAGCATCTAAACTGAGATTTCCCGCATAGGTGCTTTTTAAAATTAATATACCACGAGGACGTAAAGCCCGACGAGCAATATTAAAACCTTCAGGATTTCCTGTACAATCAACAGAGATATCAAAGTATCTATCAGTGACGCTATCAGCGAAACCAGTTTTAATTCCTTTCGCTGCTAAATTTACTAATTTATCTTTATGTCTTCCAACTACTAATAATTCACAACCTGTTAAGGCTAAAGTTTGGGCTATTAATTGTCCCAGTTTACCATCTCCAACTACTAATACTCGGTCATCTTTACATATTTGTATTTGTTGTTGAATTTCCAAAGCTGCGGCTATGGGTTCAGTAAAAGTTGCGGCTGCTGTAGAGACATTTTCAGGAACAAGATGCAAATTCTCAATAGGTAAAGATAGATATTCTGCAAATGCACCATGACGGTTAACAATTCCTAAAACTGTCCGATTTTCGCAATGTGTTGGTTGTCCCCGCCGACAAAAACGACAATCACCACAAGCAGCGTTAATTTCACCAACCACTCTTTGATTAATTAACTGTTTGGGACCTTGTTCAACAACACCAACAAATTCATGGCCGATAATGCCAGTATAAGGATAATAACCTTTAATTAATTCTAGGTCTGTATTACAAATTCCCGCCCGCAAAACCCGCACCAAAGCCTCTCCTGGTAGTGGTTCAGGAATAGGAATATTGGTGCGTAATTGTAATTGATTATTTTCTAGCCAAAGTCCTTTCATAATTTTTTCAGTTGTCAGTTGTCAGTTGTCAGTTGTTAGTTGTTAGTTGTTAAAGTTTTGCACTTTCTAGAAATGGTGTAAATATCGGAACTATATCGGAATTACTCACAACCATTGTGGGAAAAGAGCGATCGCTATAATCCATTCCCGGCGATAATGGAAAAGACTCAGAATTGAGCGATACCCACGTCCCACCCGCAGCTTGGACAATGACCCAAGCGCCAGCAATATCCCATACCTTGGGTGTGGCTTCAATTCCCCCCAAAACCGCACCAGTTGCGACGGAAAGAAAGTTATAACTAGCAACTCCTAACATCCGAATTTTACAGGGGAAACCCGGTTGAATAATGTCGGTACTGCGAGAACAAAGGTTAAAAAAGTGGTTTTTGCTGGGAGCATCTTTACTGGTATGAATGGGATGATTATTTAAAAATGCTCCCGTTGGCGTTGTTAAGCCTGATGAACCCGCCCAAAATCCGTGAAAGGCTTGATTTAATGGTGGCGCGTAAACATAACCAAAAATGGGCGTTCCTCGATAAAGTAACCCCAGAGAAATAGACCAAATCGGAATTCCTCTGGTAAAGTTGGTTGTACCATCCAAAGGATCAATTACCCAACACCATTCTGCATTCGGAAAAGTTTGATTACTTTCTTCGCTCAAAATGCCGTAACCGGAGAAAGTAGAAACAATAGCATCTCGAATTTCTTGATCTGCCCATTTATCTGATTTTGTTACCAAGCTACCATCAGCTTTTTGGGAAGCTTGGACTTTACCAAAATCCTGCATTAATTGTTTTCCCACTCTGATAGTAGTGGTTTCTGCAAACTCTAGAATCGTATTCCAAAAATCGTTCATTTGTTAGTTGTTATTAGTCGGTTGTCATTTGTCAACTATTAACCAATTTTATCACATTTATCCTCAGCAAAAGCCTAAAATTTTTCACTTAAAAGCAGAGCGAATTTATATCATTAGACAGATAAAGACGTTTTCTCATCTACTCAATCCTCAGCATAAGATATATTTATGTATATATTCCTTTATGCTAACCTGGGGTAAAAACTTATAAAGAAATTGTTAAAAAGTTTAGTACAATAGCAAAATTAACCAATAAGTATTTTTTCCTATTGACATGATAGCGGCTCAATTTCCCTGGCTTACCGCAATTGTCCTATTTCCACTTTTAGCATCCTTTGTCATTCCTGTATTGCCTGATAAAGACGGCAAACTTGTCAGATGGTATGCACTGGGCGTAGGTATTGCTGACTTTATTTTGATGTGTTATGCCTTTTGGAAACATTACGATGCTAGTAATGCGGGTTTTCAACTGGTAGAAAATTATGTCTGGATGCCTCAGATAGGACTAAACTGGGCAGTTTCTGTGGATGGGATTTCCGCCCCACTGGTACTTTTGGCGGGATTTGTGACCACACTGGCGATTTTTTCAGCTTGGCAAGTTGACCGCAGACCAAAGCTGTTCTATTTTCTCATGCTTGTGTTGTATTCTGCACAGGTTGGGGTATTTGTTGCCCAAGACTTGCTGTTATTTTTCATTATGTGGGAAGTCGAATTAATCCCCGTATATTTACTAGTTTGTATTTGGGGTGGACAACGACGACGCTACGCAGCTACAAAATTCTTACTTTATACCGCAGCAGCTTCTATATTTATCTTGGTGGCAGCCCTAGCAATGGGGCTATATGGCGGCGGAAATGTCACTTTTGATATTGCAGAACTCGCACAAAAAGAATATCCCCTCACTCTGCAACTGCTACTATATGCTGGGTTGTTAATTGCCTTTGGCGTAAAATTGGCGATTTTCCCCTTGCATACTTGGCTACCTGATGCCCACGGTGAAGCATCTTCTCCCGTATCCATGATTTTGGCGGGTGTGTTGTTGAAAATGGGTGGATATGGACTAATTCGCCTGAATCTTGACCTACTTGCCGATGCTCATTTTTACTTTGCCCCCGTTCTCGTCATTCTCGGTGTTGTCAATATTATCTATGGTGCGTTAAATTCCTTTGCTCAAACGAATATGAAACGACGTTTGGCTTATTCGTCCATTTCCCACATGGGTTTTGTATTAATAGGAATTGCCTCTTTCACCGATTTGGGTATCAACGGGGCAATGTTGCAAATGATCTCCCATGGTTTAATTGCTTCCGTGTTATTCTTTTTGGCTGGTGTAACTTATGACCGTTCCCGCACAATGGTCATGTTAGAAATGGGTGGGATTGGTCAAGCTATGCCCAAAGTATTTGCTCTATTTACAATGGGGGCAATGGCATCTTTGGCTTTACCGGGAATGAGTGGCTTTGTCGGTGAACTTTCGGTGTTTGTCGGGATAACTACTAGCGATGTTTATACTTCCACATTCTGCACCGTTACAGTTTTCCTAGCGGCTGTGGGAGTTATTCTCACACCTATTTATCTCCTTTCTATGCTGCGTCAAGTATTTTACGGTTCTGGTGCGGCACTGATCTGCGATATTAACAATGCTGGGTTGGAAAATCAAGAAGACGAAGGAACGGCTTGTTTTGGTACAGATTGCCTTTTACCAACGGAAACGGTATATACTGATGCCAGACCCCGTGAAGTGTTTATTGCTGCCTGTTTTCTGGTGCTGATTATTGGCATTGGTTTCTACCCCAAAGTAGCCATGCAAATGTATGATGCGAAAACTGTAGCTGTCAATGCTCATGTTCGCCAATCTTATACGATTATTTCCCAAACCAATCCTCGTGTTTATGCTAGTGGATTATTAAATCCGCAGATTCCAGCAACTCAGTTAACTCCTGTTTTGGGAACTTTAAAATAGGTAACTGCCGACTAACAGAAAGTATGGAGAATATATCCTCTAGCGTTAGTTGGGGGATTTTTTCTTCTGCTTTTTGAATGGTTATCGCGTGACTGACTTTATCTATAGGACAAAGAGAGTTAAGATACACAAGGTTTCCCAACTTTTTCTATAGAATTATTGCACTAATTAAACTCATGAATGCTGTTCCCTTAATTCGCTTCACATTTTTATCACTCATAGCAGTTTTGGGTCTGCTGTCACCTGCCTATGCTCAGGGAAAAAAGTTATCAAATCCTGTTAATCAAGCCAAACCCGCTAATCAAACCAAACCTACGGAACAACCAAAACCTATTAATACGGATCAGCCTAATACCCTCAGCCCCACAGGAATAAGTAATAATCTTTTAAGTATAGAGGGAGGCGATCGCTTGATCAAAGAATCAGCCCAAGCAGTTGCTAGTCAAGATTACCCTCTGGCTGCCAAAAAACTCCAAGAGGCCCGCCAAGTTTATAATCAATTATCAAGCTTTTATCAAGACCTAAATTCTAGTTTTGCAGGTATTGACATTCGTACCGCCGATTCCCACCGCAAGAATGCTTTAGCAACTGCCCAAAAGCGAGATGAAGCCACCTATCAGTTAGCCTTAGTGCATAGAGCGCAAAATCAGCCAGAATTAGCCATCCCTTTGCTAGTGCAAATCATTAAAAGTCAAAACCCCACCAGAGAATTAGGCACAAAAGCATACCAACAATTATTTGAATTAGGTTTTGTAGATGCCCCCTTTCCGCGTCAAGGTAAAAAATAATCGGCAAATGCTAACAGGCAACAGCCAACCGCGACATATCTGTTAATAATAGAGAAGTAAGTTTTTTCAGGAATTGCGGTCAGTAACCCAGCCCTAAAGGGACTGAGATTGTAAGAAATTGCAAGCTGTACTGACCAGACCACCCTAAGCGTAGTCTAAGGGTAGCCGTTATTTGAGTCACGACACCTCGGAATGCGTAGCTAGTTCCCCGCTCTGTCGCTTGTGATTAAACAGTTCTAAGGTCACTGGAACAGTGTTGCAAGTCTAACAAGCTCTTATAACAGGTCGAAGCTAACATTACCCCAGAAATGGGAGGCTCTTCGGAGCAACACATTATGCGTACAGAGTTGGGAAATTTGAATCGGTAATTGTCCCGTTGAAAGTACATTACAAAAGTACACCGAATTTACCAACTCCAAGGCGGTAATGGAAAAATATTCAAGGCGGTTAAAACCGCACGAGCGGTCACTGAGCTTGTCGATAGCGAAGCGTGGCGTAAGCCATAGTGTCGTTTCCCTCTCAGCACTGAAGTGTCTGAGTTTCCCACTTACCGGGTATTTTTATGATAAGTCCGCAACAGGTAGAGACAATGATCAAGGCACAAATGCCAGATGCCCAAGTGCAAGTACAAGACTTGACAGGTGGTGGTGATCACTATCAGGTAACAGTAGTTTCATCGCAGTTTGCAGATAAAGGAATGGTGCAACAACACCAACTAGTTTATGGCGCATTGCAACAAGCTATATCCAGCGAAGCGATTCATGCTTTAGCACTTAAAACCTACACTCCCGAAGCTTGGCAAGCAACAAACTAATTTTAGATTGAGGATTTTGCATTGAGAAAACAAAATCTAAGATCGTATCAACTCTTGAATTTCAGTAACATAAGGAAATAACTAATCATGACCCCAGAACTTAAAGAAAGAATTGATACTTTGGTAGAAGAAAACAAAATTATGGTTTTCATGAAGGGCAATAAATTAATGCCCCAATGTGGTTTCTCTAATAACGTTGTCCAAATTCTCAATACCTTAGGAGTTCCCTTTGAAACCCTTGACATACTTGCAGATCCAGAAATTCGTCAAGGCATCAAAGAGTATTCCAACTGGCCAACAATTCCCCAAGTATACATTAATGGTCAATTCGTTGGCGGTTCTGATATTTTGATTGAAATGTACAACAAAGGTGAATTACAAGAATTGGTAGAAGTAACACTAGCTTCTTAATATCAACTACAAGATCCCCGACTTCTTAAAGAAGTCGGGGATCTGATCCTTATTAATATTACATTATTGATTACTAATATTTTTTACCCAAACTATGAATAATAAAACAAAGATAGAAGATTGTGGTTATACGTTTATAGGTTCAGCCGTTGATAATTTAGTTCGCCATCTTGAAGGTCAATCATCCCTACAATTATATCCTGAATTTCGAGAACGACGAGAGCGTGCCAATGAATTATTATTTGATTTAGTTGGTAAACAACCTGGCTTGTTTTATATTCGTCGTCAAGGAACTGCAAAAGAACCAGGAGAAGAGATTTGGGAACTAACTATAGCCACAGATCAAGAAAACTTTCAACTACCAAAAAAACTGAAAAAGCTAGGAAAAACTTTAGCATTTAAAGCTGCCATTCGTCAAGATGGACATGGCGGATTTAAAATTTTATCAGCTTATTTATTACATGAATTGCGGGGAAATATTGACGGCTATGCTTTACCCTATTGGTTGCGACTAAGTCCCAATCATCAACATCGTTTGGATATTCCCAAACCATTATTGGCAAAAATTAAAAATATGCCAATTTGCGGAAATCATGTCCCCACAGAAGATCAACTTAAAGCCTGGAAAGCATTTTTAAAAGTTGAAGAACGCATTGCTAAATCCCGGCAATTTTGTGTATCTTTCCGAATTTCTCATCATGGCTCAAATTCTCGACAAATCGCTTTAGAAGTTAAAGTTAATTCAGCTACCCTTAACGGTTCTGAAGAGAATATTTTAGGTGTAGAAAACTTTTGGGAACGGGTAAGAAAAGCTAAAAATCAAGAAGTTAACTTTTTAGATTCCGTACCCACAGACAGAAATCGTCGTCACAGTCGTCAATTAGGAACTATTGAAAAAATTGATCAAAAACATAATTTTATTCATGTTCGATTAGAACGAGAAATCATCGAATATATAGCCAAAGGTAATTATCAACTTCCCAAGAATGGTTACTTATTTTTTGATGCTGCTGGAGACATCAAACAAATTGAACGGAAAGAAAAAGCCTTAGAACAATTAAAACAAGGACGCACTCAAAACCCCTATTTAGGTAACTTTCTCTTTGACGCTTCCCAAGCCAGACCGATTATCAAAAGGATTAAACTTAACTCAAAAGACTTATTATTATCTTCTGCAAATGCTGGACAAAAAGCCGCAGTTGAAAAAGTCCTGTCCGCAGAAGATTTAGTGCTGATTCAAGGACCACCAGGTACAGGAAAAACTACCGTAATTGCGGAAATTTGCTATCAAGTAGCTTTGCGCGGGGGACGCACATTAATTACCTCACAAGCTAATTTAGCCGTTGATAACGCCCTCAGTCGCTTAGTTCACAATCCCGTTATTCGTGCTATTAGAAAGGGACGAGCCGAAAAAGTTGGGGAAGAAGGACAGCCATTTCTAGAAGATCAAGTAATTGGTACATGGCTACAAAATACCGCTACTGACTGTGAAAATAATCTCAGTCAACGTCACGAAAATATTAGAATTATCAATCAATTATTACCATTATCACCACGATTTACAGACTATTTTCTGGCAGAACAAGAAGTAAATCAGCACCAGAATGAACTCAAAAATGAAAAAGATAATTTAGAAACAAGTTATCAAAATCAAGGAATTGAATATAATCAAACTTTAGTAACTAAAAAAGAAATTGAATTATTAATTACTGGGTTAGAAAATATTCTCAAAGATGCCACAAATATAGATTGGGAATCTTCAGAAATCAACAGTTTTTTACCACAAATTAAACCTTATACAGAAAATAATCAAGAAGTACAGAATTTTCGAGAAAATGTGCGTCAAGCTATTAAATGTATTGAAGAACTTGGTTTTACTCGTCCGGGATTTGGTGCATTTGGGTTAGCAGTTTGGTTGCAGAAAAATATCACAACTCATATTTCTGCATTTAAACCGGGATTAAAAGATGCTAATGATGTCGGTTTAGCTATTTCGGAAGTAGCAAAATTAGTTTATATTTTCCAGCAGCATTCTGTATCTTTGGAGAAATTAGAAACAGATCATCAAAATTGTCATAACCAAAACGATTTACGGACAACAATTCAAATTTGGGAAAATCGCAAACGGGAAATTGATTATATTATTGAAGCCATTGTTGAATGGAAATCTACAGCTTACAATAACTTATATCAAGCATTGAAAGAATGTCAAGAATCTGATTTTGAATTAACAGAAAGTATGGTAGGTTTACCATTAGGTTTATTGATGTTTGCCAAAACATTAAAATTAACTATTGTTCCTAAAAATTATCAAATCAGTTTACCAGATTGGGGAGTATTAACAAAAGCCATATCTTATGAAATAGCGGGTAACTTTACCGATAAAAAAGGTAAAAAACATGATTTTAGTTATTTTTTACAAGAAAGTTTTAGTCAAATTCCTATAGTTTTATCAAAAATTGATCAAATTCAATGGCAAACAACCTATCAAAAATTCCAAAATTATCAACTCCTCAATCCTAAACAGCGAAAATTGCTAGTTGAAAACACTCAAGTCTTTTTAATTAGATTGGAAAAAACCTATGGTAAGTCCTTTGAATGGAATAACATTGAAGCTACTCTTACCCGCATTACCCAAGAATTACTAGATATTATCTTAGTTCATGCGCGTCAATGTGTTTTAAGAGTTAAAACTGAAGCTGAACAACAATTAGAAATTTTACAACAGCAATTTCAGGAACTTCCAGAAAATGAAATTTCATCAGCACAAATATCTGAAGCTAAATCTCAGGTAAAGAAAACTAAAGAAGCTGCTAATTTAAAACTTGCAGAAGTTATCAATAACTTACAAGCACTTCATAAACAGCAAAATATCCCCCTACCACTACGGATTTTAGCAGAAAAATATCTGACTAGACAAGCAAATATTTGGGAAAAATCCCAGGAATTTTCCCAACAAGTCAAGTTTTGGGAAAATCGTATTAATGAAATGGAAACTCTGATTTTATCATTAGCACCTTTTACTGTTTTAGAAACAATTAAAGACTCTTTAAATCAAGAGTTCACAAATTTTCAAGCAGAAGCTGATATTTATCAACAAGAACTTGCAGAATTACAAATAAAAATATCTGACTTAGAACAGAAATCACAATTACAGTTATCAGCTAGTTTAATTAGCGAACGGCATTGGTGGCAGTCAATTTGGCAAACAATCCCAGATAAATTAAAACCAGAATTATCTAATAATGATTTATTAGATTTAGGATCTTTATGCAATATTCAAAATAAATTTAAGTCATGGAAACGACAGCTAAAAAGTGAAGAAAATTATTTGCACAAATATCAAAATTTTGTGCAAGATTGGGTTGCAAAACTTCGTCAACCCTCAGAACAAGATAGTAAAGACCTCAGAGGGATTTATTTAGATAATGCTAACGTTGTTGGTATTACTTGTGTTCAAGCTGCAAATTATAATTTCTCAGAAGAATTTCAATCTTTTGATGTTGTGATTATTGATGAAGTTAGTAAATGCACTCCTCCAGAGTTACTAATTCCGGCTTTGAAAGGTAAAAAATTAGTCATGGTAGGAGATCATCGGCAATTACCACCTATGCTTGATACTAGCACTGTGGAAGAAGTTGCGAAAACAATGGGGAATACGAGGGAAGAATTACAATTTTTAGAAGAATCATTATTTAAAAGTCAGTTTGAAACCGCTGATAAAAGCATTAAAAAAATGCTAAATACTCAATATCGAATGCACCCGATGATTATGGGCGCAATTAATCAATTTTATCATGGTAAATTGGAATGTGGGATTTTAGAACCTGACACAAAACGCGCTCATAATTTAGCAGGGGAAATTATTCAATCTTACCATCATCTCTGCTGGGTAAAAATGCCCAGAGAAAATGAATTTCAAGAAGAACGCAATGGAACTTCATTTTTGAATATTAAAGAAGTTGATGTGATTGAAAGTATCTGTCACCAATTTGAGCAGGTTTGGGTGCATAAAGTAGCAAATGGAGAACCAAAAAAAGAAATAGCTGTAATTACATTTTATGGCGCTCAATTAAGAAAAATTGATGAACGCTTACAATCTGAACTTTTCCCTTCTTTGCAAATTAGAACAGGTACAGTGGATAGATTTCAAGGTATGGAAAGACCGGTGGTAATTGTGAGTATGGTAAGGAACAATCAGCAAGGAGATGTGGGATTTGCCAATAAACCAGAACGGGTGAATGTGGCTTTTTCCCGCGCACAAGAATTATTAGTAATTGTTGGTTGTCATGATTTATTTACAACTAAACCCGGTACAGTAGGTAATATGTATTCTGAAGTTGCCAAAACTGTTAATTCTCATGGAGGTTTTATTGATGTTTCCTGTTTCTGTAATTAAACCAATTGATGAAAATCTAAAATATATAGTTGAGAAAATTGAAACTGAAACTGCTGGTTTAACAGTTTTAGCAGCGCGTCAATTTGGCTATACTGTAATTCAAAATTCTTTAGAATTAACCATTAAAGAACCCCGCAAATTTAATGTTTTAGAAGAGTTTATTATTCGTGCTGCTATGGAGTTTAATCCTCCTCCTACAGCTAATGATTTAGCATCTATCTTAGGGCTGGATTCTGTATTTGTTAAAAGTACCATTGCTAATTTGCAATCTTTACAAACCCTAGCAGATACACCTCAAATTACTGTCACAGCAGAGGGGAGTTTATTTTATGCACAGGGTTCTGTCCCTAAACCTCCATACTCTGTGTCAATTTATGCGATTACTGATAATTTAGCAGGGAAAATTACATTTCAATATGAATCATTGGAAGATGTTGTAATTAAGCAGCCAGATTTAGCCGAATTTGTGAATATAGAAGCGAAAATTCCCGCAATTTCTAGTTTACAACTTGCAGATATTCAGGAAATTATTCAATCTTCTAATTTACCTCTTCATGTTCCAGCAGAAGGTAAATTTGTGACTGATTTTAAAGTCAAAGGGATTACACAAACTATGGATAAAAATATCTCTCTGTTTGTGATTTATGATGGAAATCAAGATAAATTAAATATTCAAATCAGAAGTGGTCAGGAAATTTTAGAAGTTGCTACACAGAAGATTGAAGAATTGTACAATTCAGAAAAGATATCTCTAGAGGAATTGTGTCAATTATCTCAAGAAATTATTAATCAGAACTGAAAGGTTAAATGTAAATTCAAAATTTATGTAAATAATAATGTTTTATTAACCTGTCTTTAAACATAAAAGGTTGACGAATAAACAAAAAAATTCCCCTTGTTGATGTAAAACTAAGGGGTTTGATTTCATATCAATTGCAGTATTTCCCAAATTTCGTCCCCTATACCCCATTGACGAATGCAAAAATCGTGCTATAATTGTCGGCGGTAATAGGCTAATCAGCAAAATCAGATAGCACCTTTAGTAGTAGCCATGTTGTTTTTCAGGTTCCGGCTGAACCATTGCGAAGTTAGATACGTCATGTAAATAACGGCTGGCTTCCTCTTCTAAGCGATGAACCCAATATGGTTCCATGATGTTACTATGTCGAAGTGCGGCAAGGTATCCATCCAAATACATCCGCATATCATCCATACGATAACCGCGATTCCATAATTCGACGAAGGCGTCGGTAAGTCTTTGGTAGTAGCGGATGGCTTGTGTGTCTTGGAGCATAACTGCTTTATTAATCTCTTTGCAATGAGAATTGTAGATGATGATTCACGCTTAATGAAGTATCACTTCCCTCTTCTGTATTAACTCATCAGTTAATATTTTCACCTTGGGTGAGACCCCCCAGCAGCTAAAAACTTAATTAGATCCTAACGCCAAAAAATTGGAAATATGGTGATTTTGTCAGGTATTTTTACGATTTTTTGTCAAAAATTTGATCTGATAGCTTGGACTTAGCTATCTATTTGTAACCACAAAGGGTAATTGATTTTTATCCAATTTTTTAGCCGTTTCTCACCGGGAATACAAATCTAGCTATTAGTGCATAAATTTGTAAAATCAAGTTTGAGAATTTGTTAGCTGTTTCCGGGATAAGTAACTACCTGTCTCTCCCTTTGGTTGTAATCAGGTGTGATTTTTGTGCTACTCCCTTTGGTAAATGATTGTTCTATTGAGTTTACCATATCTCTTCAGGAGTAGGACAGATTGCCAAAAATAAACTTTAATGATAGGAGTCAAGAATTAGGAGTCAAGAATTAGGAGTCAGGAGTCACCGAGTCACCGAGTCAGGAGTCACCGAGTCACCGAGTCAGGAGTCACCGAGTCAGGAGGAATAAAAAGAAGAAGAAAGGAAAGAAGAGAAGAAAGTAATAGGGTTGTATGGCTGTTGGAAGTAAATTTTGTAGTTGATTCTAGTTCATAACGCTACAAGTGATAGAAAAGTAATTTTATTTACCTATTTCCGTTGTCCAATGGATATAATGTAAACGTAATAAAAATTTAATAAAGCTACTAGCTTGGCTGCAAATAAAGTAAAAAATAAATTTTCTGCAAGGTTTTTTGAGGGAAATATGAAGAATATGTCTATTGAAGTAACAAAAACTACAAAACCTTAACCATGAGATTGTTAATTTGAGATTCATCAACGCTAAGGGGTCTTACCACTGTGGGTTCGGTTTGTATAGAAATTGTTGAGGGGAATCCCCATCTGAGGTCGTTGTTGGGTTGGCACTTGCAACAACTAGAATACCGAGTTCATCAAGCTGCCAGTATTTATCAAGCAAAAGAAGTGTTTATCAGCCATCAACCCACTCTAGTCATTCTAGATGCGGATTTGTCAGATGGTGATGGGGTGGAGTTTTGCCGCTGGTTACATCGTCAACAACAGCCTTTAATTCTCATGTTATCTGCTCGTACTAATGAAGCCGATATTGTAGCAGGATTAAAAGCGGGGGCGGATGATTATTTGAGCAAACCTTTTGGAATGCAAGAATTTTTGGCTAGGGTTGAGGCAATTATCCGCCGTAACCGGACACCTACTGCACCGGCTTATTTAGATTATGGCAGTTTGCAAATTGATTTAGTCCAGCGTCGGGTGCGTTTTCAAGGGGAGTTTATTGATTTAACGCCCCAGGAATTCAGTTTATTGTACGTTTTAGCACAAGCTGGAGGAGTCCCTTTAAGTAGATCGGAATTATTACGTCGTGCTTGGCCTGATGCTATTGATAACCCCCGCACTATTGATACTCATGTTTTATCGTTGCGGAAAAAGGTGGAACTTGATCCCCGTCAACCCAGTTTAATTCAAACTATCCGCAATGTTGGATATCGGTTTAACATGGAAATTTTGAATGTCAACATTCCGCAAACACACACAAAATTACCAAAAGAGAGATTTACTAATCAACTTCCTGTACTAACTACTCAAAGCTCTTAAAACGGGGAACAGGGAACAGATAATGAGTTAAGTCCATTCTGCTAGTGCTTGAGTTTCGGCTTGCTTGAGGCTGGCTGCTAAGTTGTCCCAGTCTGTATCAGCGGCAGGTTGATTGAGAACTATTTGACCTTGCTGAAGATGTAACAGGTGGGTACAAAATGCTTGAGCTAAATCAATTTGGCGATTTACCATTAAAATTGCCGAGGAATGGGGTTGATTTAGGTGAGTGAGTACACTTATTAAATGAGTGGATGTGGGAGTGTCTAAGGCTGATGTAGGCTCATCTAGGAGTAAAATCTGGGGTTCGGTAACTAGGGCGCGAGCGATCGCAATTAACTGTCTTTGTCCAGCAGCAAGTTGTACCTCGGTTCGTCCTAACCATTGTTCAGGAATTTGCAGTTTTTCTTGCCAATAACTGACTTTTTCCTGAATAGTTTGCTTAGGTACACCGCGCAGAATTAAAGGATAAGCTAAGGCTTCCCCAACTGTCATCCCCAGCAGCTTAGATTCTTGTTGGACAAGCATTACCTGTTGACGCAGTTGGATAACGGGAATTTGGCGATATTCCTGATTTTTGAGATAAATTTTCCCGCCGGTGGGTTCGTTTAGGCGGTTAATGAGGCGTAATAAGGAAGTTTTACCAGCACCAGATTCACCAATAATTACCAAGCGATCGCCTGGTGATACATCAAAGGTAATATCCTGTAAAATCGGGTATTGGTGTTGATGTTGTAAACGTTTATAAAAATTAACAGATTCTAGCCTGAGCATAGGGAATAGGTGAAAATTGTCAATTATCAACCATAGAACAAATCAGAGAAAACGCACAATATCCCTGACTTCTTCAAGAACTCAGGGATCTGCATATTCCTATTTCAAAATATTTCTTAAAAGTCAGAAATTAAACTAGGATAATTGATCACAAATACATCCCTGCTTCCCAATTCTGGATTTTGGGGTTTTATGGGAGTGGTAAAATGAAAAAATTGATGTTCATTTACTAAAATTATTTCTCCAGGTTGCAAAACTTTGTTAAAAACTGGCTTTTCCTTTTTAGCAGTGTATAAATGGGTTTCTCCACCTTGAATATTATCTCTTCCTGCGGAAAAAATGCCAATAAAATCGCTACCATCTCGGTGAATACCTTCAGGAGCAGGATTTCCTAAATTAGTTGGTGAACAGGTAGTTCTAATTTGTTGACACTCTCAGCCCTAAAGGGACTGAGATTCTACTGACAGAATAGATTTAGGTAAAACCCAAACCCTAATTCTCGCTGCGTTCGTCAAACAACGCCTACCCAGTAAGCTTAGGTCTATGCCTAAATTGCTGGCTACTTTTTGCAGAATGTTGGCCGCGCCATTTAAATCTGCATTTATTAATGAACCATTACCAGATTTGTACAAACCACGCTTAACACGCTTTCCAGATGCTTTCCACCCGTCTGGTTTTTCACCAAACTTAGGTAGGGAGTCTCCATCTAGAAAACTAGCTTTTGATGTGTATGCTTCTTCGGTTTCTTGAAATCTAATACCGTGTAAATCACAAAGTTGCATTAGCCGGGTTTTGAGTTTACCTAACGGCATTTGGACAAACTTTTGATTATTAATTCTCCCCATATTAGCGTTAGATTTAAACCCATCATTCCAGCCAATAACTAATGTACCAATGCCGTATTTTAAGCAATGATCAATAATTAGTTTTGCAGCTTTATTAATGCCGTCACGCATTTGGTGGTTGCGTTTACGGGTCACACGGTCTAACCAATTATCCCAATAAGCCTCCGGTTTTCCGTCCTTGCGGGTAGATACTTTCTTGTTCCATAATTGATTCATTGCCTTCATCGCCCGGGCATCAATCAATAGTGAATTACCCAATGTATCAACACAAGCAGCTAAATTATCAGCCGTTCCCAAGTCAATAGACAGAGCTTGATTGATGTCTAAAACGTGGTTTTGCTTCTCGACTTCATAAGACATTTCCAGATAAAAAGCCCCGTTCTTAGGTAGGATGGTGAACTCTTTAACCTTTGATATATCTATGTTTAACGGCATTGGTAGGAAAAATTCAGAAATTCCAAACCATCTTTTTACAGTTAGTCCTAACGAAAATCTAAGTTGTCCATTAATTAGAGTTGGTCTTTGTCCACCGCTATTAGGATAGGCAACTTTGAAAAGTTTAGAACCTGTTAGATAGCCGGGAGCTTTCGGTTTAAAAGGTAATTGTCCGTTAAGGAATAAAGAACGTAATCCTTTGAAAGATTTAAAAGCCTCAATCACAGACAATAAAGTTTGTTGTGCCGGTGTAGATGGCATTGATTGAGCGATCATAGTTTTAGCCACTGAAGGTTCATAAGCTAAATCAAACTTACCCGTTAAAAGTTTTCCAGTTTTAAAAAATGTTTGTCTAGCAAAATAAACACCACTGTTATAGAGCTTACCCGACTGTTGACAAAGATATTCTAAAATTGCCTTCATCTCATGATCGGGAGACAACAAAACCTGTTGTACCCCCATGAACTTCTGAACTTTAGGCATTGTTCGGGCTGCAATGTTATGATATTATTATCATAGCATACTAATATTCAATTGTCATCATGTCTAGGAAAAAAGGTACTGTTATTTATTTGTCGGAAGAAGACAAGGCAAAGCTAGAAAAGATTGCCGCAAACTGGGGGGTATCTCAGTCATCGGCTACACAAAGACTGATTAGAGAATACAAACTAGATTAGGAAGGACACGGCGGTTAAAACCGCCCGCGTCGCTTCCCTCTCAGGTCTAAAGACGCTGAGTTTCCCACTTACCGTGAGGTCTTATGATTGATTGGTTATATAAATACCCAAAACTATATCCTGGTATTTTACTCAAACGCTACAAGCGGTTTTTTGCTGATATTCAATTACATTCTGGAGAGGTGATCACAGCACATTGTCCGAATACAGGTCCAATGACGGGAGTTTCTACCATTGGTAGTGCTGTACAAGTTTCCAAAAGTGATAATCTTCAACGCAAATTAGCTTATACCTTAGAGTTAATCCAGGTCAATGATCATGCAACAACTTGGGTAGGTGTAAACACTGCTTTACCTAATCGGGTGATTAAATTGGCTCTACAGCAGCATTTATTCCCAGAATTAAGTGAATATGACCAGGTTAAGGGTGAAGTAGTTTATGGAAAAGATCGGAAAAGTCGGGTGGATTTTTATTTAACGGGAAGTTCTCAACAGCGCCCAATTTATTTAGAGGTAAAAAATACAACTTGGTCACAGGGGAGTTTAGCGTTATTTCCTGACACCGAAACCACCAGAGGACAAAAGCATTTACGGGAATTAATGGAAGTTTTACCCCAAAGTCGATCAGTAATGCTGTATTTTATTAACCGAGGTGATTGTTTAGAGTTTGCACCTGGGGATAGTAAAGATCCTGTATATGGTCGGTTGCTACGGGAAGCAATTCAACTAGGTTTAGAAGTTCTTCCTTGTCGCTTTGATATATCTCCAGAAGGTATCCGTTATTTGGGTTTAGCAACAATGAAAAGCCAATGCAATGACCTTAAAGAGCCAGTTGACACTGTAATATCTTGATCAGAGTTCTCAATAACGGATATTGAAATGCGGTTAGAAACCTTGAGGAGTAGAGGGTGATTGAATGCGAGCATTTGTAACCGGGGGGACAGGCTTTATTGGTTCTCATATAGTGCGATCGCTGTTAGAGTCAAAATACCAAGTTACCGCTTTAGTTCGTCCTAGTAGTAACCTGGGTAATTTACAGGGTTTGGCTGTAGATATTGTCAAAGGTGATTTAAATAACCCAAATATCTGGGAACAGATGCAGGGTTGTCAATATCTTTTTCATGTCGCAGCCCATTATTCCCTGTGGCAAAAAGACCGAGAATTGCTTTATATTCATAATGTTGACGGTACAAGCAACATCTTGGCCGCAGCCGAAAAAGCCGGGATTGAACGCACCGTTTATACTAGTTCCGTTGCAGCTATTGGTGTCGGTAAATTTGGTGAAATTGTGGATGAAACCTATCAAAGTCCGGTAGAGAAATTAGTAGGAGATTACAAAAAATCAAAGTTTCTGGCCGAACAAGTGGCAATATCCGCTGCTAATCAGGGTCAAGATATTGTGATCGTTAATCCTAGTAGCCCTATTGGTCCATTAGATATTAAACCCACTCCTACAGGTGATATTATTCTGCGGTTTTTACGGCGACAAATGCCTGCTTATGTAGATACAGGGTTAAATTTTATAGATGTGCGCGATGTAGCTAAGGGGCATTTATTAGCTTTAGAAAAGGGAAAATCAGGCGATCGCTATATTCTTGGTCATCAAAATCTTCCCCTCAAACAACTCCTAGAGCAACTTTCGCAAATCACTAATTTACCCGCACCGCAAACATCTATACCAGCTTGGATACCCCTAACTGTAGCTTGGATAGACGAAAAAATCCTTGCCCCTCTAGGGAAAACTCCCACAGTTCCCATTGATGGAGTCCGCATGGCACAGCAACCAATGTATTATGATGCTTCTAAGGCTATCCGCGAATTAGGTTTACCTCAGTCCCCTCTGAATGTAGCCCTCAAGGATGCTGTGGATTGGTTTATAGCTCAAGGTTATGTAAATTAGGTGAAAGTGAAAGTTCATTATTTTACCTCTGATTTTGTAAGGGTTTAGCATTGCTACACCCAAATAATGATTTTTGAATTCAACCTGTGGTGTAATTAAAAGAGGAGAACGATTAAATGGCAATTAATTTACAACAAGCAATAGATATTGGTAAGTATTTAGTTACACAACGGTTATTAGGACGGAAACGCTTTCCCCTGGTCTTGATGTTAGAACCGCTGTTTCGGTGTAATTTAGCTTGTACTGGTTGCGGTAAAATCCAGCATCCTGTAGAAATACTCAAGCAAAATCTTACCCCAGAACAGTGTTTTACGGCAGCGGAAGAATGTGGCGCACCAGTGGTTTCTATTCCCGGTGGAGAACCTTTACTACATCCCCAAATAGGTGAAATTGTTGAGGGTTTAATTAAACGCAAGAAATATATTTACTTGTGTACTAATGGTTTATTACTAGAAAAGAGTCTTGATAAGTTTAAGCCTTCTCCTTATCTAACTTTTAGTGTCCATTTAGATGGAATGCGGGAATGGCATGATAAATGTGTAGACAGAAAAGGCGTTTTTGATACTGCTATTCAAGCGATTCGCGCGGCTAAAGCTAAGGGTTTTCGTGTCGCTACCAACACAACCATTTTTGAAGGTTGCGATATCCAAGAAATGCAGGGATTCTTCGATTTTCTGGAAACATTGGGTACTGACGGGATGATGATTTCTCCTGGTTACAGTTACGAATGGGCTCCAGATCAAGATCATTTTCTGCAAAAAGAACAAACCCGCGCATTATTTAGAGAAATTCTCTCACCTTACACATCTGGAAAGAAGAATTGGAACTTCAATCACAACCCTCTATTCTTAGATTTTCTCATTGGTGAGAAGGATTATGAATGTACTCCTTGGGGTAGCCCTAGTTACAGTGTTCTCGGTTGGCAAAAACCTTGTTATTTGTTGAATGAAGGTTACTATGCAACCTTTCAGGAGTTGTTGGATAAGACTGATTGGAGTCAATATGGCGGTGCTAGTGGTAATCCTAAATGTACTGATTGTATGGTGCATTGTGGTTATGAACCGACAGCAGCAATGGACGCAATGCAGCCGAAAAATATTGCCCGTTCTCTAACTACTGTGTTTGGGAAGTAATAGTCTGAAAATTGTCTGAATCAGGATGCTCAGGATTTGAGGATTTACAGGATTAAATACAGCATTTTCCGGCATTAATCTTCTAATCCAGTAAATCCTGATTCTGATGATGAAAACTTTCTGAATTATTTACACACCCACCGGAACTTTAGTTGCTGCTGGTTGTTTTTTACCATCTGGTTCTACTGCTTCTCCTTCAATAAATGAACGTAACATCCAAGCCATTTCTTCATGTTTTTCCATCAACTCAGTTAAAAAGTCAGCAGAACCTTGATCATGAAATTCTTGACTACACTGATCTATATGATTTCTTAAATTGCGAATAATCTGCTCATGATCTTCCACCAATTGAGTTACCATCTTGGTTGCTGTAGGAATTTTATCGCTATGTTCTTTGAGGGTTGCAAGACTTAAAAATCCTGCCATTGTACCTGTTGGATAACAGCCCAAAGTCCGAATCCTTTCAGCTATTTTATCAATATTTATTGTCAGTTTTTGATAGTGTTCTTCCCAAAGTTTATGCAAGGTACGAAACTGAGGCCCGACAACATCCCAATGATACTTTTTTGTTTTTACTAGCAATACATTGGCATCTGCTAAATCTTGATTTAACAAATTCATCACACCGTGACGCTGTTGTTCTGTTAAACCAATGTTTATTTTATGTATGGTCATTATTATGAACTCCGATTACTACGTAAACACCTTACATATTCTCAAAATACAGACATGATCCACATCAATCAAAGGTAAGATTAATGTTCAGTTACTTTTATATATTTAGGAATATGCTGATTATTTTCTTTTGTAATCAAGCCAAGGCTGAAAATCATCCATATTCCTAAATTCTCACGATAGCTTGCATCTTTTTTCTTTACTAACATTGCTTGTGGGTCTTCCTGATGCTAAAACATAAAATACACTACACTTTAATCAGGTGATTAAGATGACATAATCTACACCTCAAAGAGTTGTCCGTCGTGGTCGAGTATTTCCCGAAATTCAGTGATTTACTGAGTTTTTAGCGATGAATGGTGAAGATAGGGTAAGTTTAGAGTTAATTTAATTAAGATTTTTTATTAATAAAAAGGTGGATTGCGGGTTATATCTAGAAACTATCCGTTTTTAGTATAGCTAACAATGGTTATTTCAGCTAATACCTAAATTCTTGGCAATTTGCTATTATTAAAAATAACTAGCTACAATGTAATTTATGTGTACTAGTATTACGCTGTTCTTTAGGAAACTCACAATATGCAGGATATAAATTTAGGACCATTAGGGGAAACGGAATTCACAAAATTGTGTCTTCAGGTTGACTTAACAATTCAGAAATCTCAAATGGATAGAACAGGATGGGATTTCCTTGTAGAGTTTCCGTGGAAGCCGGATAATCTTTCTCCTCAAGATATTCTTCCAGCACCATTAGAGTGCAAAATTCAAGTTAAATCAACGAATGAGCAAAGGAAGAGAGAATCAATCACTCTATCTAATTTACATAGACTTATTAAGGCAAAAATACCAGCCTTTTATTGCTTTATTGAATTTGATGGAAAACCTGAACCGCAAGCTATTTATTTAGTTCATGTCGGAAAGGAGATAATCGAGAAAACTTTAAAGAGAATTAGAGAGCTAGAAAATAAAGAGAATGGATATCAGCTAAATAAGCACACGCTTGATATAACTTATGGAGATGCTGATCGTTTGGTAGATATAACTGGACAGAGTTTAAAACATGAAATTGAGAAACATATTCCAGAGGGTATGGAAAAGTATATTGAGAATAAAAATCAGCTATTAAAAACTCTAGGATTTGAAAATGGTAGATATGAGGGTACTTTCACTCTAGCTAGTGATGATCCTATTAGAGATATTTTAGATTTGTCTTTAGGAATTTGCAAAGAACTTGATATAGATAACTCAATTATTCATGATAAAAGATTTGGAATTTTGTCTAAAACTCCTTACATAGAGCGCGATGGAGGAATTTTATCCCTTAAGGTCAAACCACTAGAAGCAGAATTAAAATTCAAAGAGTATAAATTCTCTCCGGGTATATCCTTTCCTGCGAACTTATATATCTCTCCCTTTAATGAATTCATTCCAGAAGAACGTATAAAAATTAGAGTAGAATCTAGGTTTTTTGAATTTATTATTGAATCAAATCAAAACATAAACTTTTCGATTCGCTCTTACGCTGAAGGTAGTTCCCTGAAGGAATTAAAAAACTTTCTTCAGGTTATGACTATACTTGAAAAATCATCCAGTCCCATTATAGTAGAAATGAAGTCTGAGATTCCAACTTCATACCCTATTTTAAGTTTTAGTTTAGAAGATTTGCCTCAGTCGTTATTTGATCCAAGCATTTTTAATGATCCAGCATATAACTGGAGTAAAGTTCATGAGCTTGCAGAAATGGCTATAGAAATATGTAGAAAAATGGATATTCCAGAGAATGAAGTGCTGATCAATATTGAAGAATTGATAAGAAGTTTTAGGACATCTGGTAATATCCAATTACTCTATCAAGCACTGTCTGGAAATGTTGAATCAGTAAATCTTCTCTTTTCAGTTGAACCACCAGGGTATCAACAGGGTGCTAAGGCGGCAATTATTTTTTTTGTAACTTTCTATATTGGAAATTATATTATTGGTTGTTGTTTAGCACTTATTGGCTCTCTATCTATACTGGGTGAACAACCTAGTTTGACTGGTGAGAAGTTTCTTCGGGGAAGGCAGTTCATAGGAACTGATAAAACTATTCTTATTAAAGAAAAAGAATCAATTGATCTAGGTTTGAATGAGTTAAAAGAAGAGTTACAAAATGAAGAATTAGCATTTATTCATATAAAGTCATAAGGATAAAGAAGTAGGCAAAATTAATGCCCAGAAAAATTCGGGAGTTAAAAGCTGAGATAAACTTTGATCAATCTAGTGGAAAAAGCAGATGCGGCTAAGAGTCGTAATCTTTTAGAATTAGTAGAAAGAATGCTGGTTTACAAATTTTCATCCTATAGCCGTCAGGAGTTAGAAGCAATGTTTGGATTAACAGAATGGCAGCAAACCCGATTTTATCAAGAAATTGAGGAAGAAACGAAGTTAAAAACAGAGTTAGAAACTAAGTTAAAAACGATTCCTAGACTGTTAAATGAGGGGCTAACTGTAGAACAAATTGCTCGGATATTTGAGTTAGATATCGAAGTAGTGAAAACTTGCAATCAAACAGCAAAGTAGTAAATAGACATTTGATGAATAAATCTAGGGGCGATTCAGCTTGATTAGCTATCGCCCACAGTATTATAGTAAAACCCTAACCTTTCACAGGTGTACCGCAGGGATAAGTCGCTGCTTTTTCCTGACTACCCTCACTTACAGGCTTGTCTTTAGCTGTTAAATAATCTTTTTGCAAAGTATCTAATAAAGCTTCACGTCCATCATACAGCCGCTTCAGGGGACGAGGTGAACATTGATTCAAGACATAAGCTGTTACCAAAGGCAAAGCAATTGTACTATCGGTATAACAAACAATGGCACTCGGTAACTCATCGGGGTCAATTTTCCCCCAACTCACAGCTTCAGCCGGAGTCGCACCCGATAAACCACCGGTATCAGGACGGGCATCAGTAAACTGAATAAAGAAGTCATGTCCCCGTTCTTCCAATCCTAAAACCTCGTGAAGTTGCGGTTGTGTTTGTAATAAAAAGTTCTTGGGACTACCACCACCAATAATTACCGCTGCACTTGTACCGTCGTTTTCTCGCGCCCCATAGACGATAGCTGCGGTTTCATTGACATCAATGGACGGATCTATTACCAGCTTTGAACCCTCTAAAGCCAAAGCAGCCACATTCATCCCGATGGAACTATCCCCAGGAGAAGAAGTATAAATAGGTACGCCACACTCATAAGCTGTCGCCAATAAGCAGGAATTTTTGACACCCAATTGCTTTTCTATTTCCCACACGCACTTACCCAGTAAATGATGAAATTCCGCTGTTCCCATGCGTTTTTGGAAAGGTTCAGCTTGGAGAACTTTGCGAATAAAAGCGTCCGTTTCTAGCAGTACATCGTAACCAAAAATAATGTCATAAATTCTGATTGTCCCTTCTTCCCGCAATTTGACATCATCTAAAAAGGGACTACCCGCAAATAGTTCAAAACCCAAACCATAGTGCATATCATGGTAAAGATTCGCACCTGTGCAAATCATCCAGTCAATAAAACCATTACGAATTAGGGGCGCAAGGGCGGAAACGCCAAAACCGGCTGGTGTCATCGCCCCAGATAGGCTAACTCCCACAGTCACACCCTCTTGAAACACTTCCTTAGTTAGCAGTTGACAGGCTTCCCGCAACCGGGCTGAGTTGTAAGCAGTAAAATAGGTATCAATCAAGTCAACCACGCTAACATTGTTAGACATGGGAATAGGTGCGATTTTCTTACCTGGCTTTTGTGACATTTTTGGGAAATCCTGAATAGTAAATATGCCGAATATAATGTTATCGTATTCAAATGTACGGAAGTTGCTAAAATGTTATGCAGCTATATAAATTAGCGGCAATGCTGAAGATAATACTTCGGAAGTCATCCAATTTTCTATTTCTATTTGAGCAAATCCAAAGGTATATCTCAACCAATATTTGCTATTATTAAAGACAACTAACTTGTTATTAATTATGGCACAAGCTTTGGTGAATCTTTCTGAAGGAATCACATCCGAACCCGCACCATTGGAATTTACCACTGATGGTGTGATTAGGATAGGCAAAACTCGTGTAACACTCGATACGGTAATTGCTGTTTTTAAACAAGGAACAACACCAGAAGAAATTGCTTACCGTTATCCATCCCTTAAACTTGCTGATGTCTATGCTACCATTGCCTTCTACCTCAATCATCAACAAGAAGTGGAAGTGTATCTACAGCAAAGACAGCAACAAGCACAGGAAATTCGTAAAATAAATGAGGTCAGATTTGACCCCCAAGGGTTGCGTGATAGATTGTTGGCGCGGAAAGCAGAACGGGAAGTATGTTGAAACTGCTTGCTGACGAAAATTTTGATAATACTATTGTCAGGGGATTGTTGCGACGTAACCCAAATATTGATATTGTCAGAGTCCAAGATGTTGGTCTTTTGGGTGAAGATGACCCAACTATCCTAGCATGGGCAGCCAAAGAAGACCGAGTGTTACTTACTCATGATGTCGCTACAATTACAAGCTATGCCTATGAACGGATTACACAAGGTCAGCCCATGCCAGGAGTGATTGAAGTTATTACAGATACACGAATTGGGCAAGTAATAGAAGATATTCTGCTTCTGATAGAGTGCTGTTTAGAGGGAGAATTGGCAGGACAAATTTACTATCTTCCTCTGTAAAAATCGCAATTAATTACCTGTTAACTTAAGTGTGGTGGTTGAAATGTACGTAAATATTAAACATTATAAGTCTAATGAAGGGTCTTCTGGAGAAATAACTGAAAAAGACCTATCTGAAATATTGGATATTCTCAATTCAGAAAAATATATGCAGAGAGAGGCAGCATCACAAGAACTTAATGATTCCGATCTAAAACAAATACAGAGTGAACTTCAGAATGAAGCTGATGAACTATTCTCGCAGGGTAAGATCACTCAATTAGCCAAGTGGAAGTACCCTCAAAACTGTCATTCCCTAACCCGCAAAATGCAAGAGAAGCGAGGATGGACAAGAGTTTTTGGTTATGCTTTTGAAAAAAAGTATTTAGCTGAATCTTCAATAGTATTAAGCTCACATTCTATCACTAGAGATGAATTCGGTAACTTAGTGGAATTAACTTATTTTTTCCCTCCTGATTTATATCACTTCATTGAGCATAAAACTGGTAAATTTGGTATTGACTTGATAGCTATAGATAAACACTTTTGAATCAATCTTATTGTTGATTTTTGAATTTTCAAGGCGATTCCTACGGAGTGCTATCTCTTCAGGACGCGATCACGTTCGCGATCGCTCTTTTCAGTTTACAATAAAGTCATCCCAGAGGATTAATTCAGAAACCGATGCCAACCCTCACAGATATTTCCACTTTGATTGTTAGCACACCAGGCACTTGTGGTGGTCGTCCACGAATTGCTAACACTCGCATTACTGTTCAGTATATTGTCAATGAGATTAAATCTGGGATAACTCCAGAAGAAATTATTGAAGATAAGCCTTTTTTGACCATTGCAGGTATTTATACTGCGTTGGCTTATTATTATGCTAATAAGGAATCACTAGATATTCAATTCGCTCGATATCAAGAAGAATGTCAACGACTTGAAGCAGAATATAAAACAAATTATTAAGATCGCAGCTAACAGAATTTATGTGATTTCTGGTCTATTATAACTAATGAATTTGTCGAAGTAGAAAAATTATACTTCATTCTCTCAATCTTAACAGTTATTTATCAATAGGGTTTATGAAAAGCGACACACCAGAAGAATTACATCCAGATTCAGCAGATCAAGAGATTTCCCGGTTAATTGATGAGGTAATATCAACATCCCAAACTGATGAAAAATACCGTCAAAAAATGCAGCGACGGAAAGAAGTCCAAGATCAACGCATAGCTAAAGCCATACCGGAAAAAGGCTTAATTATCGTCAATACTGGTCATGGTAAGGGTAAAACTACTGCGGCTTTGGGAATGGTTTTGCGATCGCTCGGACATGGACATAAAGTAGCCATAGTTCAATTTATTAAAGGCGCATGGGAACCAGCAGAAAAACGCGCTTTTAGTCATTGGGAAAACCAACTCGAATTTCACGCAATGGGTGAAGGCTTTACATGGGAAACCCAAGATCGGGATCGGGATTTGGATAAAGCTGCTGCGGCTTGGGAAAAATCCCTAGAATTTATCAACAACCCAGATTTTAAATTAGTCCTCTTAGATGAAATTAATATTGCTCTGAAATTGGGTTATTTACAGGTTGAAGAAGTATTAGCAGGTTTAGCCCAAAAACCAGCAGACAAGCACGTAATTCTCACGGGAAGAGGCGCACCGCCGGCATTAATTGAAAGGGCTGATTTAGTCACCGAAATGACATTAATTAAACATCCTTTTAAGGATCAAGGTGTGAAAGCTCAAGCGGGAATTGAGTATTAAAAAAGAAGTATAGGTTACTTATACATACCGTTAGCTTCCTGTTTACACATATTCAACATTTCTCTATCATTAGCACTCAAAGAGCTTATTTGATCATAGTCTTGCAAACTTATTGAGTGAGCATAACTTGTTGATTCATCATCACTAATTTTGGGAATTGTACTTGTTGTAGAAACTTCTATCGCACCAACTTCCCCAGGGGAACTTCTCACTGTCATTGCTAATTCTCCTGACTTAGCCAAAGTTCCTTGAAAACAACTAAATTCAGATTGAGGAACATACAAAGCACCAATAATTTTACTTTGCTGTTTTTGAAAGAGGATGTAACCTTGTCCTAATTGATTTGGTGTAGATGATTGTCCATAAAGATAAGTTCCATCTTGTTTTGGAAATTGGACTTGTCCTTTTTTTCCTAATTCTCTCGTATTTGTAGATAATGCTGTGATATTTTCTGTCAATTTATCAGTAGAGATTTGACGAGAAATATTAACTGGTGATTTTTGAATGCTTTCCTCTTTTATTTCTTGGAGTCGTGATAAAAGAGAAGAATCGGAGTTAATCTGACTTTGATTAATAGGGACTACATAATTAGTAGCTAAGGCTGTTGATGAGAGAAGTTTGTAATGTTGTTGACTAGAATAACTAATACCTAAAACACCAGCCGAAACAATCAGTCCAACGATGGGAAATTTAAATTGGCTAGAAGTCATTAATTTGGAAATATGATTAAGCATCGGATTTTTCCTGTAATAAAGTTAACTATTATTGTTTCCTGGATTCCTGCAATAATAACTAAATACTAATTACCTAAGATTCCCTCAAAAGTTTTATCTATATATTTAATTTAAAATTAAACAAAAACTCCCTATTTATATAATTTTGGGGAATAATCTGAGATTATAATTATTTAGTAACTTTATACTTTACTTCAGAAAATCATCCAGTTGGGGGATGTAAAATTGAGATTGGCGATTTTTATACTTTGTCATTGTCATTGTGTACTTTTGGGAAATATCTAGGGCTTGCTGAATAAACCGAAAACCTAGATAGATTAAGAGTTTCCCGGTTAAAAAAGTGAATTAGGTGCAAGGAATAAGGATTGAAACCATTAAAAACCTATCACTTTCTGAAATTTGAGACTATTCTTCTCTCCTTCTAATTCTTCCTCCTGACTCCTGACTCCTGACTCCTGACTCCTGACTCCTGACTCCTGACTCCTAGCCCTCACGAAAAGACTTTTTCAGCAAGCCCTATCTAATCTATTGAATTTTGGTGTTGACCCATAGATACATACAACTTCTAATTCACAGATTTCGCAAAATAAATTAAAATAAAAAAATTGCCCCCTGTTTTAAAATCAGGAGGCTCATCACCAAGAGGGATGTTTTGAATTACACTGTTGCGTGTTCACATTCCTAGCTGGCAATGTATTCTTTAACATTAGCGCGGCGACGACGTAAATGTGCAAGAGCTTGATGCTCTAATTGACGAACTCGTTCCCGACTGAGGTTCAAACGTTCACCAACTTTCGCTAAAGAGAGTTCATTTCCATCTTCTAAACCAAAGCGTAAGGCTACAACTTGGCGCTGTTGGGGTGTGAGTTCTGCAAGCAGGTTATTCAAGTCGTGACGCAAAAACTCCTGAGTCGTGTAATACTCTGGTGATGGCCCGTCATCTTCCAACATTTCTTGCAATTCGGTATCTTGGTTTTCACCGACGCGCACATCTAAAGAAACTGGTTGACGCGCCATATTCAGATATTCACGAATTTGAGCGGGTTCTAACTCTAGTTCTTTGGCGATTTCTGTAGGTGTGGGTGATCTTCCTAATGTTTGCGCTAATTCCCGTTGAACTTTTTTAATTTTGTTCAGTTTTTCGGTAATATGGATTGGTAGACGGATTGTCCGACCTTGTTGGGCGATCGCTCTGGTAATTGCCTGACGAATCCACCAATAAGCATAGGTTGAGAATTTGTAACCCCGCATGGGATCAAATTTCTCCACACCCCGTTCTAATCCCAAAGTTCCTTCCTGGATTAAATCCAGAAATTCCATATTCCGCTTTTGATATTTTTTCGCAATAGCTACAACCAAGCGCAAATTCGCTTCAATCATTTTTTGCTTGGCTCGCTTACCTTGTACCATCAGATGATTTAGTTCTGTTTCTGATTGATTAACACGGGCAGCCCATTCTGATAAACTAGGTTCATGGTCAATTTCTTTGCGTAAAGCTTCTTTAGCTTCTAGCAGTGCCATCATTTGCTGTACTTGTTTACCGTAGATGATTTCCTGTTCACGGCTTAACAAAGGTACACGGCCAATTTCTCGCAGATAAGTTCTTACCATATCAGCGGTAAATTTGGCATTGACATTCTCTGTATGATTTTTAACTGTAGCCATTGGTGCTTTTATCCTCTACTTTTTAAACATAATCAATATTTTTTTTAACAAAGGCAATTCGTAAGCTGACAATATACATCAATGAACATGGAAAGCTACCATCAAAAATTACACTAATTAAGCCTTTATTAAGATGTTGCTAGTCTAAAAATGTATCTCTTTACCCTCTCTTAATTTTGGAGTTTTAGCAGAAATACATTGGGTTGGTTGCTAGAATTCTTTTTTTAAGTTATCTAGTAGTCGGTTTAAAACCCGGAGTCAGTATGAGTTTACTTTGATTTTATGTTACGACAAACAGAGTCAATAGTAAAGTTCCCAGATGATAAATATTTCAGTAATCAAGGCAAAAAGTTGATCACTATTTTTCTTTAACTTCCAAAAACTGTGTTTATATACTCATGGTGACGCGAAAACTCCCTCTAAAGTTGCTTTCAACTAGCCGGATAACCGAACTTGAGTTACTTGGAAATGGAGGAATGTTACGAAGTTGTTAGTTGTTAGTTGTTAGTTGTTAGTTGTTAGTTATTGATTTAAAACTAGAAACCTAAGTCTGCTTTTGCTAGTTCAGCAGCGGTAAATACTTCCTCGTCTGTTTTTTCTTCCCAAGCGATCGCGCCAATTTCGGCGTAGAATGTGGAATCATAGGGACGAGTCCGCACAACCACTGGCATAGGAACAGCATGACCTAAAATTAAGGCCTGTTGTTTAGAGTCTAACTTAGCTAAGACTGAGCGTAAACCACCCGCACCAGATACACCCGTAAAAATAGCATCAATATCTTTTTCATCATTGAGCAAAGCGGTGATCCGAGTCCCGATCTGGGACATGACTTCATTATCTATGCCTGATGGACGTTGATCAACTACCAAAAGCGTGACAAAATATTTTCGCAGTTCTCTAGCAATAGTTCCAAAAATCGTACTTTGGACAACTCCTGGGTCAAGAAAGCGGTGCGCTTCCTCTATTGTAATCATTAATGGTGTCGGCCGATCTAAAGGATTTTTACTTTGGAGAAATTTATCAGCTTTTTTGACATAATGCTCATGTATCCGTCTGGTGATCATATTTGTCACCAACATATATGAAAGCATATTAGACTGGGAACCAAATTCAATAACTACGTTTTTTCCAGCTTCTAGACATTGGACGATGTTTTTAATATAATTTTGCGGACAAGCACTACGCATATACTTTAAACTATCTAAGCGAAAAAGTTTCCGCTGTAATGCCATAATTGAGCCTTTGTGTCCGCGTTTTTCGTCACAAAACATTTCAATATCTTCGTTACTCATATTTAGTAACTTAATAATCCAAGATTTACCCAACTCTGTAAAGAGGATATTGGCATTATCTAAAGCCGCTTCAGAAAGTCCTAAATCACGATTACACAATTTAATATCTTCAACTTCAACCTGTTCATAGCTGAGATATAGTTCTTGTGCGTCCCGAACACCTCGACGCTTTGTTGAATCTGGATCAAGTGTGTAAACTTCAACTTGTCCGGGAAATAACTGTTTTAAGCCTTTAACAGTGTTGACGTTTTTTCCTTCTGCGACTGCTTCCCAACCATATTCTGAGTGCATATCAAAAATCAAGTTGACAGCAGCATTCTTACGAATTACACCAGCTAAAATCAAGCGCGTCAGGAAAGATTTTCCAGTTCCCGATTTCCCAAAAATCCCGTTACTCCGTTCCACAAAGCGGTTTAAATCAATGCAAACCGGCACATCCATATCTAAGGGTTTACCGATAGAAAAGTTTTTGCGTTGAGGATCATCTTCCCAGCCAAAAACTTTCCGAAAATCCTCTTCCTTGGCTTCGTAAACTTGGCTAAAGTGACTAGGAATAGTTTTAACAGGTAATAATTCCATCGTCGTACTGGTTTGGGGTTGAAAGGATGCTAAACCCGTAGACGATGGTATGAAAGAATTAGGGGATTTACCATTACTAGAAAAGCCAGATGCTGGAGATTCAGGGGTAAACATCAGCATGGGTGCTAGGTTGATCATCCCATAAGTACCGCTACCGGCTAATACTTCGCGCAAGAAACTATCATCCCAATTGGGAGGACTAGCTGTAATGCGGTCATTTGCCATACCCAAGGATACATCTGTTAGCATACAGAAAAAGCGCGATCGCATTCCCTGTACCACGAGAAATTTACCTACCCGCATATCTTCTACAGAGATATCTGGGTGTAATCTGACTTCTAAACCTCCAGTCAGAGAACCTTCAATAACTGAACCTAATGGTAATCCCAAATTCATTTTTGTTCGTTGTTCGTTGTCAGTTGTCAGTTGTCAGTTGTCAGTTGTTAGTTGTCAGTTGTTAGGGAACAGGGAGGACAGAGAAAGAAATTC